>NZ_JBIVNX010000016.1:129698-172205 GCF_044753805.1 Streptomyces sp. NPDC093225 | reverse complement strand
AGGGGCTTCGCCCTGGCCTTCGGCCACCCCTGGCCCGGGCCTGCCTCCGGTCCAGCCTGCCACCCCTGTCAAGCGCCTCCCCCACACACCACGGGGCGGCACTCCCTCGAGTCGGCGACCCGGGTCCGGGCAGGGGAGTCGGATCGCCCAGAGGCTTCGAGCCGTCGGGCACACGCCATGCAGTGGTCCCGCGGCGCACGCCACGGAGCGGCCCCACAGCGCGCACCAAGGAGCGCTCCCACGGCGCACGCGACGGAGCCGCTCCGCGGCACGCCCACCGCCCGACGACGCGCCCCACCGCCCCGCTCACCCCCACAGCACCGCCCCCAGCCACGCCCCCGCCACCAGCAGGCAGGCGAACAGCTCGACCAGCACGCTCGTGCCCACCGCCCGCATCACCACCCGCGTCGCGGCCGCCGCCTCCCCGTGGCTGCCCAGCCGTAGCCGTTCGCACAGGTAGATGCCCCCGACGAACCCCGCGACCGCCCCGACCACGGGCAGCAGGAAGAACCCCAGCAGCGCACCGCAGCCCGCGTACACCGCCATCCGTCGGGTGACGCCCGTCCCGCGCAGCCGGCGCGGCGGCAGCTGCCACTTGACCACGTCCATGAACAGCAGCAGGGCCGTCGAGGCGACCAGGACGACCCACGCCAGGCCCGTGCGCTCGCGCATCGACCACCACAGGACCCCGGCCCAGACGAGCCACGTGCCCGGCACACCGGGGATCAGCACCCCGATCAGGCCGAGCAGCAGCACCAGCCCCACCAGGAGTTGCTGCGGCAGGTCCATTTCCCCAGCGTGCCGGACCCTCCGCCCCCGGGCCACCCGACGTGACCGACCGGTACGCCCACCGGACCCCCGGCCTGGACCGATCTGGACCGGCCTGCGCCCCGCCCGCCCAGCCCGCCCGCTAGCGCGCCACCCACCCGCGTTCGTACGCGTGCCACCCCAGCTGGAGCCGTGTCGTCACTCCGGTCAGCTCCATCAGGCCCTTCACCCGTCGCTGCACCGTGCGCAGCCCCAGGTCCAGGTGCTTGGCCACGCTCGCGTCCGTCATCCCCGACAGCAGCAGCGACAGGATCTGCAGGTCCGTGGTGTCCGGTACGGACCCCTCCTCCGCGACCGTTTCGGCCGGCCCGAGCCGCAGCGGCAGCGCGTCGCGCCAGACCGCCTCGAAGAGCCCCATCAGCGACTCCAGCAGTCCGCTCGCGTGCACCACCAGCGCCGCCGGCTCCGCCGAGCCGCGCCCGGTCAGCGGCACCATCGCCAGGTTCCGGTCCGCGACCACCAGCTTCGTCGGCACCCGGTCGGTGACCCGGACCCGCTCGCCCCGGCCCAGCGCGGTGGTCGCCTCCAGCAGGCCGTTCGGCAGGGCCAGCACGTCCCGCTCGATCACGACCCGGTACGCCACCCCGCGGTCCGCCGCCCGCTCCTCGGCCTCGTTGTCCGTCCCCGTGACCACCTGCGGCTGCCCGGTGACCAGCGCGCACACCTCCTCCGCCGCGCCCAGCTGGAGCTGGACGAAGCGGTGCGCCACCGCGCTCGCCCCGGTCACCACCTCCACCAGGTCGTGCACCGCCGGCTCGGCGGCCTCCGCCCGGTACTCCTGCGCCAGCAGCGCCGCCGCCAGCTCGGCCTGCTCCAGCTCGTGCCGCTGCTGCGTCAGCAGCGCCCCCAACGCCACCCCCGGCGGCGCCGCCACCCACCGGCCCGGCCGGGCCGAGGACTGGGCGGCCAGACCGTGCCGTTCGAGGTGGCGCAGCGCCCGCTCCGTCAGCGGCACCGGAAGCGCCAGCCGGTGCGCCAGATCGGGTATCTCGGCCGCCCCCAGCGCCACCAGCGCGCGATAAGCGGATTCCTGGGCCTCGTCGAGACCGAGCGCACCCAACACCAGAAACCACCCCTTCACGGACCAGCCCACCGTCGGGCCGCCGCGGCGGAAAACAGCCACGGCGCAAACCCGCCCGGGGACATCATCACCGCACCTGGCACCGCTCTGCCAAGGTCATGCCACCGCAGCACCAAACAACCACCGGTCACGGCCATTTCGGCGCGCCCGTCTGCGGACGGTTGCGCCCTGCTCGCGCCACTTCGACCGGAATTCACCTTGGGAGAGCGATGCGCCCGATCACGCGCACGGCGCTCGGGACGGCCACCGCCGCCGTCCTCGCCGTCACCGCGGTCGCCCCGTCGACGGCACAGACCGGAAACGGAACGTCCACCGGAGCGTCCGGAACCAGACCGCTGACCGGCAGCGACGCCGCCGCCCGGCAGCGCACCGGCCCCGTCACGGTGACCCTCGTCACCGGCGACCGCGTCCTCGTCAGCGCCGACGCCGCCGGCCGCACCGCCGCCACCGCCCTGCCCCGTGCGGACGGCAGCCAGCCGCTCGTCCAGACCCGGCAGTCCGGCAAGGACCTGTACGTCTACCCCGAGAGCGCCGTCAAGGCCCTCGCGGCCGGCCGGGTCGACGAGCAGCTCTTCAACGTCACCGGACTCGTCCGGCAGGGCTACGACGACGCGCACGCCCGGAAGCTGCCCCTGATCGCCGTGTACGACGGCGGAGCCGTGGACGTGGCCCGCAGCGCACCCGCCGCCCCCCGCGGCGCCGAGCGCACCCTCGTCCTCGACTCCGTCGACGGCGTCGCGCTCAGCGCCGACAAGCAGCGGGCCGGCGAGTTCTGGGCGGACCTCACCGACCCCCGTTCCCGCAGCACCCGGCAGCTGAAGAAGCTGTGGCTCGACGGCAAGGTGCAGGCCAACCTGGAGCGCTCGACCAAGCAGGTCAACGCCACCGCCGCCTGGGCCGCCGGCTACGACGGCACCGGCACCCGCGTCGCCGTCCTCGACACCGGCGCCGACGCCGAACACCCCGACCTCAAGGGCCGGATCGCCGCCTCCGAGAACTTCACCGACTCCGACGGCGCCGACGACCACCAGGGCCACGGCACCCACACCATCTCCACCGTCGGCGGCTCCGGCGCGGCCAGCGGCGGCAGGAAGAAGGGCGTCGCCCCCGGCGCCGCCCTCCTCAACGGCAAGGTCCTCAACGACTACGGCTACGGCCAGGACTCGTGGATCATCGCCGGCATGGAGTGGGCCGTCGCCCAGCACGCCGACGTCGTCTCCATGAGCCTGGGCAACCCCGACGAGACCGACTGCACCGACCCCATGAGCGAGGCCGCCGAACGCCTCGCCCGGAACACCGGCACCCTCTTCGTCATCGCCGCCGGCAACTCCGGCCCCGGCCCCCGCACCGTCTCCTCGCCCGGCTGCGCCCCGAGCGTGCTGACCGTCGGCGCCGTGGACCGCGACGACTCCACCGCGTCCTTCTCCAGCCGCGGACCGGCCGGCATCGCGCACACCCTCAAGCCCGAGATCGCCGCCCCCGGCGTGGGCATCTCCGCCGCCAACGCGGGCGGCCGCGGCGTGTACGCCTACCAGTCCATGTCCGGTACGTCCATGGCCACCCCGCACGTCGCCGGCGCCGCCGCCCTCGTCAAGCAGCGCCACCCCGACTGGAGCGCGCAGCAGATCAAGCAGGCCCTGGTCGGCTCCGCCGACCCGCGCATCCCCGGCGACGCGCACGAGACCGGCGCCGGCCGCCTCGACGTCCTGGCCGCCGTCACCACCACCGTCACCAGCTCCCCGGCCGTCCAGGGCGGCAGCTTCGGCTGGCCCCAGGACCCGGGCGACCGCACCACGGTCCGGATCCCGTACACCAACACCGGCACGGCACCCGTCACCCTCGACCTCTCCCTCGCGAAGGTCACCGGCAACGACGGCTCCGCCGTCCGGTCCGCCGTCGCCCGCCTCGGGCAGCGCCGCGTCACCGTCCCGGCCGGCGCCACCGTCACGGTCCCCCTCGCCCTCGACCCGGCCGCGCACCTGACCCGCGCCCAGTACGGCGACGTCACCGGCCGCGTCCTGGCCACGGCGAAGGGGCGGACGGTCTCGACCCCGTTCGCCCTCCACGTGCAGCCGGAGACCGTCACCCTGCGCGTCAAGCTGCTCGACCGCGCCGGCCGCCCGGCCGCCGGCCCCTCGTCCCTCGACGTCATCGGCACCGACGACGCCAGCGGCGAGCGCCGCTTCAACGACGGCGCCACCGAACAGCTCTACCGCGTCCGCCCCGGCGCGTACTTCCTGTCCAGCTTCATCGGTACGCCCGACCAGGGCGAGGGGGCCGAACTCGTCGACTCCCTCACCTACATGGGCCGGCCGCAGGTCGAGGTCCGCAAGGACACCACGGTCGTCCTCGACGCCCGCAGGGCCGCCCGGCTCGCCGTCGCCGCCGACCGGCCCACCGAGACGCGCAGCGCCACCCTCGCCTTCGCCCGCAGCTGGGACCCGGTCTGGCTGCACGCCGGCACCGCCGCGGGCGGCCGCACCCTGCGCGGCTTCTACGCCTCGGTCGAAGGCCGGGCGAGCGACGGCGACTTCGAGTTCGGCAGCTACTGGCGGGCCGCCGCCCCGCTGGTCGCCGAACTGAAGGCCGTCGGCGGCCCCGCCCTGCACCCGCTCACCGCGAGCACCGGCAGCGACAACCTCGACGGCACCGGCCGCGCCCGGCTCGTCGACGCCGGCTCCGGCACCCCGGCCGAGCTCGCGGCGGCGGGCGCCAGGGGCGCGGTGGCCCTGGTCGAGGCGGCCGCGGACGCTTCCACCTACCGGCTCGCCCAGGACGCGAAGGCCGCCGGGGCCACGGCCCTGCTGCTGCACCGCGCCACCCCCGGCCGCTGGACCGCCTTCACCGGCTACGCGGGCGGCCCGCTGCCGACCATGACCCTCGAGAGCGGCGAGGCGGAGGGGCTGCTGGCCCGGCTGGCCGCCGGGGCGGTCACGCTGACCTGGAAGGCCACGGCGAGGAGCCCGTACCTCTACAACCTCGCCTTCCCGGAGCGGGGCCCGGTGCGCGGCGACCGCACCTACCGGGTGCGCGACCGGCAGCTGGGCGCGGTGGAGTCCACGTACCGCTCGATGGGCGTGGACGCCGACTTCATCGACAGCACCGGCGCCTACCGGCCCACCGGCCAGGGCGTGTTCTTCGGCGGCATCGAGACCGTGGCGGTCCCGGGGCGGCGCACCGAGTACTACACCGCCGGGGACACCGCCTGGGACCACATGGTCTCCAGCAGCTTCCCGTGGGGCGAGTTCATGACGGACCGCCAGCGCACCTACCGGGCCGGCTCGAAGCGCACCGACGCCTGGTACGACGGGGTCATCGGCCCGGTCGCGTCGCGCGCGACGGACGGCACGCAGCAGCTCGCCGCCGAACGGCAGGGCAACCTCATCGGCTTCGCCTCCGCGATGTGGGGCGACCGCGGCCACTACGCGCAGCCGGGCGGCTTCGGTGACATAGGCAGCCTCCAGCTCAAGCGCGACGGCGAGGTGATCGGGGAGAGCTGGTTCCCGTCCGGCGTGTTCGAGGTGCCGGCGCAGCCGGCGACGTACGAACTCACGCAGAGCGTCGCGAAGTTCGGCGCACCCGCACGGGTCTGGGAGCGGTCCCCGGCCGTGCGGACGACGTGGACGTTCCGGTCGGAGCTCGACGAGGACGCGTACTCGCAGGGCCTCGGCATCCTCTTCCCGCGCGTCGCGCTCCCGGAGGACGGCGCCAAGACCGTCCCCGCCACCCACGGCCAGCGGCTCGGGCTGTCCGTCTCGGGCCACGCCGGGTACCGGCCGGGCGCGCTGACGGCGGCGAAGTTGTCGTACTCGTACGACGGCGAGCACTGGACCGCGGCGAGGACCGAGCGGACGGGCGCCTCGTGGACGGCCGTGGTCGACCACGCGGGCGCGGCGGGCAGGGCGGTGTCGCTGAAGGTCGAGCTGACGGACGCGCACGGCAACGCGGTCAGCCAGCTCGTCGAGCGGGCGTACGCCGTGCGCTGAGCCGGTGCCGGTGCCGGTCGCCCCGAACCCCTCCGGCCGCCGGCCCGCCCGCCAGCGGGCCCGGCGGTCGGAGGCCGGGCGGCGCCGGTCCGGAGCGGCGGCCCCCAGGGGCCGCACGAGACGGGCCCGCCGGGGCCGGGAAGCAGCCGTGGGGGCTGCGGACCGGCCGGCGGCGGGTCACCGAGAGGGGTCCGCCGGGCGACCTTCCCGTGGGGGGTGGGGCCGCCCGGTGGACCTCTCGTGCTGGTGGCGGGGGCTGTGGTGAGGGTGCGTCAAAGGTGCCCACTTTCGAGACACTTTCGAGAGGTTTTCGTCCTGGCCCGGCGGTGGACAATAAGTGCATGAGTCAGCAGGGGGACGCGGACGACTGGTGGCAAGGCCTCTACGAGGACTTCCCGCCGGACCTCTCGACGCCATCCGAGGACACCCTCGACGCCCACTTCCGGTCGGCCGCGCGCCTGTCCGACCACCCGGCGGTGCCCCCGCCCCCCGGGCCGCGCGGGACGGCCGGACCACCCCCGTCGGGGGCCCCGCCGGCCACCGCCCCGCCGGGGGCGCCCGGGGCCGCCGAGGGCGGCGGGCTCCCGCCGCGGGCCCGCGCCCCCTGGGAGGGGCCACCGCCGGCCGCGGCCGGCTACGGGCCCGGCTCGACCCTGCCGGACGTCCCGGTCGCCGAGCCGCCCGAGCCGTCCAAGCCGCCCGAGCAGTCCGACGGGTACAGCGGTGGCGGGCCCGACGACCCGCCCCCACCCGATACCGTCCGCCCACCGGACCCCTCCGGGACCGGCGCAGGACGACCGCCCGAGCCGGCGCGCGGCGCCGGCCTCCCCCCGCGCCCGGAGCAGCCGCCCGCCGCGGCGGCGGCCACGCAGCCGTGGGACCGGCCCGGGGAGACCTCGCACGGCAGCGGCACCGCACCCGGCCTGCCCGCCCAGCGCTCGGCTCCCCCCGAGTTCCCCACGTCCTCCCCCCTGCCGCCGCTCCCCGCGGCGCCACCCCTGCCCCCGACGGCCCCGGGCACCCCGCCGCCCGCCGCCCTTGGCGGCCTTGACCGGCCGGGCGGCGACGCGGGCCCCGAGGCAGATCCCGACGCAGATCCCGACGCAGACCCCGCCGAGGGTCGCGACGGCGGGACGCGGCGGTTCCCGCGCCGGCCCGTCATCCGCTACCTCGGCGACCGGCCGCCGACCTACGAGCCGGAGCCCGGCGCCCTGCCCCGCACCGACCCCACCGAACTCGACGCGCTCGTGCACGACACCGTCCTAGAAGGCGCCCGGTACGGCCGCTACACACTCCGCGCCGCCTCCGTACGCGGCGACTCCGCCCGCTACCGGGGCGAGGTCCGCCGCGACTGCCTGCTCACCGCCCGCTTCGGCGGCGGCGACAACGCCCTGCTCCTCGTCGCCGTCGCGGGCGGCGACCGCGCCGTCCCGGGCGCCCCGCAGGCCGACGCCGAACTGTGCCGCTGGATCGCCGGGGCCATCGGCCGCAGCCAGGAGCGGCTGGGCGACGACATCAGGGCCGGCCGCCGCGACGACCTCCGCTCCGGACTCCAGCGCCTCACCGACCGCGCGTACGGCCGGCTGCGCGCCGAGGACCGGCCCCAGCCCACCGGGCTGCGCTGCCTGCTGCTGCCCATCGACCCCGAATGCCGCATCCGCGTGGCCTTCGGCACCGGCGAGGGCGGGGTGTTCCGACTGCGCGGCGGGGCCTGGGAGGACATGGAGCCACAGGTGCCGGAGCAGCCCTTCCGCTTCCGCGCCTCCCTCGCCCGCCCCGGCGACACCCTGCTCGCCTGCTCGGCGGGGCTCGCCGAGCCGCTGCGGGAGGAGCCCCTGTTCCCCGAGGCCCTCGCCGGTCGCTGGGGCCCGGAGGCGGCCGGGCCCCCGGGGCTGGCCGCCTTCCTCGCCGACACCCAGATCCGCGTCAAGGGCTACGCCGACGACCGCACCGCCGCCGCGGTCTGGGAGACGTAGGGCGACCTTCCGAGGACGGGCGCCCGAGAGGCGCGGCGGCCGCACCCGTGCGTTGATGGGAGGCGCGCGCCCGGCTCCGGTCGGGCACGGCACCACCAGGCCGCCGGCGGCCCGGCCCCGGCCGGGCGCCGCACCGGCCGCCACCCGCGGTCCGGAAAGGGCACCCCCTCCATGGCCAAGCAGAACGTGGCGGAGCAGTTCGTCGACATCCTCGTACGGGCCGGCGTACGGCGCCTGTACGGCGTGGTCGGCGACAGCCTGAACCCCGTCGTCGACGCCATCCGCCGCACCGGCGGCATCGAGTGGATCCAGGTCCGGCACGAGGAGACCGCCGCCTTCGCGGCCGGCGCCGAAGCCCAGGTCACCGGCCGGCTCGCGGCCTGCGCCGGGTCCTGCGGCCCCGGCAACCTGCACCTCGTCAACGGCCTGTACGACGCCCACCGCTCCATGGCCCCGGTCCTCGCCCTCGCCTCCCACATCCCCTCCGGCGAGATCGGCCTGGGCTACTTCCAGGAGACCCACCCCGACCAGCTCTTCCGCGAGTGCAGCCACTACTGCGAGCTGATCTCCAACCCGAGCCAGATGCCCCGCCTGCTGCAGACCGCCATCCAGCACGCGGTCGGCCGCAGCGGCGTCAGCGTGGTCGCGCTCCCCGGCGACATCGCGTCCCGGCCGGCCCCGGACAAGGCGGTGGAGCACGCGATCGTCACGAGCCGCCCCACCGTGCGCCCCGGCGACGGCGAGCTCGACCGGCTCGTCCGGATGGTCGACGAGGCCGACCGGGTGACCCTCTTCTGCGGCAGCGGCACCGCCGGCGCGCACGCCGAGGTGATGCAGTTCGCCGAGCGCGTCAAGGCGCCGGTCGGGCACGCCCTGCGCGGCAAGGAGTGGATCCAGTACGACAACCCGTACGACGTGGGCATGAGCGGACTGCTCGGCTACCGCGCCGCGTACGAGGCCACGCACGAGTGCGACCTGCTGATCCTGCTCGGCACCGACTTCCCGTACAACGCCTTCCTCCCCGACGACGTGCGGATCGTGCAGGTGGACGTGCGGCCCGAGCACCTCGGACGGCGTTCCAAGCTCGACCTCGCGGTGTGGGGCGACGTCCGCGAGACGCTGCGCGCCGTCACGCCGCGGGTGCGCGCCAAGACCGACCGGCGCTTCCTCGACAGCATGCTGAAGAAGCACGCCGACGCGCTGGAAGGCGTCGTGCGGGCGTACACGCGGAAGGTGGCGAAGCGCACCCCCGTCCACCCTGAGTACGTGGCGTCCGTGCTGGACGAACTCGCCGCGGACGACGCGGTGTTCACGGTGGACACGGGAATGTGCAACGTGTGGGCGGCGCGCTATCTCACCCCGAACGGGCGCCGTCGTATCATCGGTTCCTTCAGCCACGGCTCGATGGCGAACGCCCTGCCGCAGGCCATCGGCGCGCAGTTCAGCGACCGCGGCCGGCAGGTGGTCTCGATGTCCGGCGACGGCGGGTTCTCCATGCTGATGGGAGATTTCCTCACCCTCGTGCAGTACGACCTGCCCGTCAAAGTGGTGCTGTTCAACAACTCCTCCTTGGGCATGGTCGAGTTGGAAATGCTCGTAGCCGGACTGCCGCCGTACGGAACGGCGAACCGCAATCCCGACTTCGCGGCCGTCGCCCGGGCGGCGGGTGCGTACGGGGTCCGGGTGGAGAAGCCGAAACACCTGGCGGGCGCGTTGAAAGACGCGTTCGCACACGAGGGACCTGCACTGGTGGACGTCGTGACCGATCCGAATGCGCTGTCCATTCCACCGAAGATCAGGGCCGAAATGGTCACGGGATTCGCCCTTTCCGCCAGCAAGATCGTGCTCGACGGAGGCGTCGGCAGGATGCTCCAGATGGCCCGCTCGAATCTCCGGAATGTGCCCAGGCCATAAGCCGTTCCGGCGCGCTTCGGAGCGCAGGAGTGCCGCCGCCCGCGCGGGGCATGCATCCCCCGTAGGCCTGTTCGAGGTTCCGGGAAGGGGATGGGGGAGTCGCCGTGCGGGTGGGGGCGAAAGCCGGTCAGCAGATGCGAAGGGGCCGGCCCGGCGCGCGGGAGCCGGCCGAGGAGGTGGAGACGGAGCGGCGGATGAGCCGTCGGCTCCGCCGGGCGGACCTGCGGTGCGTGGGTGATGTCCGGCGGGCCCTGCGGGAGTTGCTGCGGGAGTGGGGGAGACCGGAGGCCGCCGACGTGGCGGAGCTGCTGACCACGGAGCTCGTCACCAACGCGCTGGTGCACACCGACCAGGGGGCCGAGGTCACCGCCCGGCTCGCCGGCTCCCGGCTCCGGGTCGAGGTCCTCGACCACACCGCGAAGCGCCCCGAGCCGCTCGTACCGACCGCCGACGACGGTACGCACGGCAGGGGGCTGCTCCTGGTGCAGGCGCTGGCCGATGCCTGGGGGGTGACGGCGCGGGGGACCGGGAAGGTCGTCTGGTTCGAACTGGGCGGGACGGAAGGGGACGGGGTCCAGCGGGACCGGGCCGCGAGGGGCAGAGCCGAGAGGGACGACGCCGCGAGTGGCAGGGCCGAGAGGGGCGGGGCGGAACCGCCGGGGACAGGACGGGACGGGGCGCCGGAGGTGGGCCCTCCGGCGCCCCGTCGCGGGTGACGCGCGCGTCCGTCAGCCGAACTGCTGCTCCAGGTCCTTGAGTTTGCGTTCCAGTGAGTCGAGGCGCGGGATGGTCTGGGTGTCGTCCTCCGCCGTGAGGTCGACGGTCCGGTTCCCGAAGCCGTCAGTGGAGCTGGAACCCCCGACGGCCTGGAGGGAGGGGCGCTGGCGCAGTGGCAGTTGTCCCGGTTCCACTATGGCGGGCTCCGCGCCGACCGGCGCGGAGCCCGATCCCGCGGTCAGGCCGGGTACTTCGACCTGGCGGCCGCGCGGCCGCCCGAAGGCCCGGTTCTGGCGCCCCAGCGCCTTGAGGTGGGCGCGCTCCAGGCGCTGTTGCTCCCGCCTGCGGAGCCGGGTCTGCTCCTTCTCCCGCTTGTCCTCGCGCACCTCCTCGACGGCCTCGTCGAGGGTCCGTACGCCCTCCAGCAGCATGAGCGACCAGGCGCCGAAGGTCTCGCGCGGCGCGCGCAGCCAACGGACGATCCGGATCTGCGGCAACGGGCGCGGGACCAGACCCTGTTCGCGCAGGGCGGCGCGGCGGGTCTGCTTGAGCGCGCGGTCGAAGAGGACGGCCGCGGACAGCGACATGCCGGCGAAGAACTGCGGGGCACCGGCGTGGCCCATCCCGCGCGGCGCGTGCACCCAGTTGAACCAGGCGGCCGCGCCGGCGAACATCCACACCAGGAGGCGGGAGCCGAGCGCCGCGTCGCCGTGGCTGGCCTCGCGGACCGCGAGCACCGAGCTGAACATGGCGGCGCCGTCGAGGCCGAACGGGACCAGGTACTCCCAGCCGCCGGAGAGGTTGAGGTTCTGGCGGCCGAAGCCGACCAGGCCGTGGAAGGAGAGCGCCGCGGCCACCGCGGCACAGCAGAACAGCAGGGCGTAGGACGCGATCCCGTAGATCGCCTCCTTGCGGCGCCGACGCTCCTCGCTGCGCTCCCAGCTGTCGTCGGCCGCGGCCTTCTCCGCCTCGCGCTTGCCGCGGGCCAGCACCGCCACTGCCGCAAGCACGCCGAGGATCAGCAGGCTGCCGGGAAGCAGCCAGTCCAGCGATATGTCGGTCAGTCTCATCCGGTGTCCCTTGCATCGCGTGAGCGGCGTTCCGGGCGCCATAGTGGCGGATGGGGATCGGGCCGCACGCGGGTTTCGGGACAAGAGAACGCCAATGAGGTGCGCGGACCTCCGGATAGGGTGATCTGTCTCGAACTCCCGTATGAGTCATGGAATTTATGTTCGAGGAGCGGCACTCCATCGGGTGGTGTGGCGCTCCGGGGCGCGGCTCCGCCCGTGCCGCGGGGGCTGGGCCGGGTGGGGGACGCCGACGGGCGCCGTCACGCGGCCGTCGGGGCCGTCAGCCGGGCGATCCGCTCCGGGTCGCCCGTACGCGGGCACGTGACGCAGGTGTCCTGCGGCCGCACCGTGTAGAAGAGGCAGCAGCCGGCCCGGTCGCGGGTCGCGAGCTCCTCGCCGCCGGGGCCGCGCAGGGTGCGGAAGCCGGCCGAGCCCGTGTAGGGGGCGGTCGCCCCGGGCAGCAGCAGGTCCAGCTCCTCCCGGGCCCGGACCTCCTCGCCGAGGACTCCGGCGACGTACCACAGCCCCTCGACCACCTCGTCCGTGACCATGCCCCACAGTGCCCGGCGGCCGCGCCGCATCCGGGGGCCGAAGCCGGCCAGGACGGGTTCGAGGTGGCGGGACACCGCTGCCCGCACCTCCGCCCGCAGGGCCTCCTCGTCCGGGACGACCCGGGCCCCGGGGAGGCCGGCCGCCGGGTCGTCCGGCAGGCAGGCGAACCCGCCCACCCGGACCGACATCAGCCCGCGCGTGCGGTGGAAGGCCACCGCCGTGGCGGGCAGCTCGGGGACCCGGCGGGCGAGGAACCAGGGCGCGGTGAACAGCAGGCAGGCCGGCCAGGCGTACCGGTGCAGACCGAAGCCGGCCACCACGTCGGGGCGGCCGGGGCCCCCGTAGTCCCGCAGGACCTGGGCGGCGTCCCACGCCAGGAACGCGTCGAGGGCCGCACCGCCGGCCGCCAGCTCGGCCGCACCGACCCAGCCGGCACCGCGCGGGGCCGGGTCGGTCGCGGACCGCTCGGTGATCCGTAGTCCCGGGTGGGCCGCGGCCAGGCGCGCGTACGCGTCCGCCACCGGAGAGCCGGCGGCGGGTGCGGGTGCGGGTGCGGTCGCGGTGGCGACGGGCGGCAGGGCGGCCGGGTCGGGCATGGCGGAACCACCGAATCACGATCGTTAGCAGGTAAGCCTTACCTTACCCGCCGCGGGTTGGTCCGTACCGCACGGCACCTCCGACCGGGTGGTCCGCGTCACCTATCCTCAGAGCGGGGGGAAGTCCCGGCCATGATCCGGCGCACATCCCCCGGACCCCGGGAGGAGAAGCGACCAGACGTCAGGAGGACCGCGTGCCGATGCCCGATACGGCCTCCACCGACCCGGCCCCGCCGGACCCGGTGCGGTCCTCGACCGCGCCGGACGCGCCGCTGCCCCCGGAGTCGACGCGCCCGCCCGCGCCGGACGCCGCCCCCTCGCCCGGCCCGACGCGTCCGTCCGCGCCCCCGCAGATCCCCGGTGCCGGACTTCCCGACGACCCGGCCGCGGCCCTGCCCGCGGTCCCGACGCAGAAGGTGGCGCGGCACTCCGTCCGCGGCCAGGTCCTCGACGCCCTGCGCGCGGCCCTGGTGGGCGGCGAGCTCGTGCCCGGCGAGATCTACTCGGGGCCCGCGCTGGGGGAGCGTTTCGGGGTCTCGGCGACGCCGGTGCGCGAGGCGATGCAGCAACTGGCCGTCGAGGGGGCGGTGGAGTGCCTGCCGAACCGCGGCTTCCGGGTCGTGGAGCGGACCGTGCGCGAGCTGGCCGAGCTGGCGGAGGTACGGGCCCTGCTGGAGGTGCCGGTGATGCTGCGGCTCGCCCGTACGGTGCCGGCGTCGACCTGGCCCACCCTGCGGCCGCTGGCCGCCGCGACCACCGCCGCGGCGGCCGCCGGTGACGTCGCGGGGTACGCGGAGTCCGACCGGGCGTTCCACCGGGCGGTGCTGTCGCTGGCCGGCAACGAGCAGCTCGTCGTCGTGGCGGACGACCTGCACCGGCGGTCGCAGTGGCCGCTCCCGGGAGTGCCGGTGGTCCGCCGCGCCGACCTCGTCGCCGACGCGGCGGAGCACTCCGCCCTCCTTGACGCGCTGATCGCCCAGGACCTCCCGGTCGTCGAGTCCCTGGTCCGCGAGCACTTCACGGGCTCTCACCCGTAGCGCCCCCGCCCGCCGGCCCGAGGCCCCCCGGGGCCCGGGCCTCCCGCCCCGGGGTCAGACCGCCGGGGACGGGGTCAGCTGGTCGGCCAGCCAGGTGGGGATGCCGCCCAGGAGGCGGAACAGGCGGGCGGCCTCCTGACGGAGCCGCGTGGCCTCGGGCTCGGGCTCGGCCTCCGCGAGGGCCGCCAGCGCCGGGGCCGTACCGATCAGGAAGCCCAGCTCCTCACGCAGGCGCAGGGACTCCGAGAAGCCGCGCCGGGCCTCCGCCAGCTCGCCCTCCCGCAGCGCCAGCGCCGCCAGGTGCCGGTAGGTGAAGGACAGCAGCAGCAGGTCGCCCTGGGAGGCCGCGCCAGCGTGCGCCCGCCGGTACGCCGGCTTGGCCGACTGCGGGGCGTCCGCGAGGTGCTCGGCCACCAGCCCGCGGCGGAAGTCCAGCAGTGGCCGGAAACGGGAGGAGGGGGAGAGCAGGGCCGCCGCCCGGCCGAGGGCGGAGCGGGCCTCGTCGGCCCGGTCGCGCACCCCCAGCACCGTCGCCGCGTACGCCAGCTGGCCCCGCTCGCAGGCGGCGGCCCCCCGGTCCTCGTCCTCCCGCGCCACCGACTCCGCGGCGCGCAGCGCGTCCTCCGCCTCGGCCCACCCCTGACCGGTGAACAGGCACCGCTCCACCAGGAGCGCCGTGCGCTGGACCGCGGGGCCCGGCCGGGCGGCATGGGCTTCGAGCAGCGCCGCCGCATCCGTCCAACAGCCGCGTGACCGCAGCCGCCATATCGCCCGCTGGAGGGGATCCTCGTCCCCGGCCGTTCCGGTACCCGACATGGCGGTCTCCGCCACATTCCCTCCCCAAAGCGCGCGTCTTCGAGCCCTGTGGGCGAATCCCAGCACACACCGGTGGGCGCGGCCAAGGGGTCAGGTGAACGGTTTCACAATCCATCCGTCGTGTTTTCAGCCAGCCTGCGGCGGGCAGGGAAGCGCCTCCCGGCCCGCCGGACCGACATCGCGTCAGCTCATCCGCAGGGCGAGGAAGAAGTCGAGCTTGTCCTCCAGCCGGGACAGGTCACGGCCCGTCAACTGCTCGATCCGTCCGACGCGGTAGCGCAGCGTGTTGACGTGCAGGTGCAGTCGCGTCGCACAGCGCGTCCACGAGCCGTCGCAGTCGAGGAACGCCTCCAGCGTCGGGATGAGCTCGGCGCGGTGGCGCCGGTCGTAGTCGCGCAGCGGGTCGAGCAGGCGGGCCGTGAAGGCGCGCCGGACGTCGTCCGGGACGAAGGGCAGCAGCAGCACGTGCGAGGCGAGCTCGTGGTGGCCGGCCGCGCACACCCGCCCCGGGCGGGCCGCGGCGACCCGGCGGGCGTGCCGGGCCTCCTCCAGCGCGCCGCGCAGGCCCTCGGCCGAGTGCACGGCGGCGCTCACGCCCAGGGTGAGCCGGCCGTCGTCGGCCAGGCCGGCGGCCAGCGGCTCGCGCACGGCGGTCAGCAGGACGTCGGCGTGCAGCGCGGTGTCCGGTTCGCCCTCGCCGGCCAGCGCGGGCAGCGGGACGAGTGCGATCGCCTCGTCACCCGAATGGGCGACCGCGATCCGGTCGGACGGCTCGGGCCCGGACAGTCGGGGGTCGACCAGGATCTCCTCCAGCAGCGACTGGGCCACCGGGCCGCCGGCGACGTCACCGCCCTCCCAGTCCACCCGGGCCACCACGACCTGCCAGTGCGGGGCCGCGCCCAGGCCGGGCAGCAGCACCGGGGCGGCGACCCGCAGGCGGGCGGCGATCTCGGCGGGCGCGGCGCCCGTCTGGACCAGCTCCAGCACCTCCTGCGCCAGCCGGCGGCGCACCGTACGGGCCGCGTCGCGCCGGTCGCGCTCGACGGCGATCAGCTGGGTGACGCCCTGGAGCAGGTCGAGCCGCTCGGCCGGCCAGTCGCCCGCGTCGGCCTCCACGGCCAGCAGCCAGTCGGACAGGACGCTCTCGCGCACGTCGCGCCCGGCCAGGCCCGGGGTGCGGCCGTTCCCCCTGATCGGGAAGAGGGAGTAGGTAATACCCTGGATGGAGATCCGGTGCGGGCCCCGGCGACCGGTCCGGACCGCCGCCAGGTGCTCGCTCGCGAGCGCCGCGCAGACGCCGGGCGAGAGGGGCTCTCCCGCCCCGGCGATCTGGCGCCCCGTGGGGGAGAGCACCCATGCCCGCAGATCGAGGTCGGTGGTGAGCAGGTCCAGCACCACATCCGGTCCGCCACCGGCGGGGCCCGAGGTCATCAGGCGCCGGTGCCGGTCGACGACGGCCGCGAGGTCCCCCGCCCGCTCACCGGACACCTGTCGCACGACGTACTCGGTGATCGTGGCGAATGCAACGTCCTCGTTCACGGCGAACAGCGGCAGCCGGTGCCGGATGCAGGCCGAAACGAGATCTTCGGGGATGCCGCCGATCTCCGCCTCGCCCGCCGCGAGGCCCGCGACGCCCGCACCCACAAGGATTCGTACGAAAGGCTCGGAGTCGGCCGGATCTTGTCGCCAGGCAAGGCCCGTCAGCACCAATTCTCCGCCGGAGAGGTACCGGCTCGGGTCCTTCAGGTCCGTGGTCATGACGCCTCGAACTGTCCGGTCGAGTTCCTCGTCGCCGCCGAGCAGCCGCAGGCCCAGCGCTTCGGTTTCCAGCAGTGCGCGCAGCCGCATGGGGTCGTTTCCGATCTGTCTCGATGTTGCCGTTGAAAATCAGCGAGGTGTGCGGTTCTCGCCTTTCATACGAATCTACAAGACGAGGGAGGTCGTCAGCCAACTGCTTCATGGTTTCGGTGACTGCACCCGAGGGACGCGTGGCTTGTGTACTGACTCCACACCGCGTTAACAGCACGTGAACGACCAGTCGAGGGACTTCGGCCCTCCTGGCTTGAAGTGAACGACCCGATTAAGAAGAAGAGAGCCGCACATGGACTTCCTTCGCCCCGCCAGCTGGGAGGAGGCGCTCGCCGCTAAGGCCGAGCACCCCACCGCTGTGCCGATTGCGGGTGGTACCGATGTGATGGTCGAGATCAACTTCGACCACCGCCGTCCGGAGTACCTCCTGGACCTCAACCGCATCGAGCTGCTGCGGGACTGGGAGGTCGGCGAGGAGGTCACGCGTGTCGGCGCCTCCGTCCCGTACACCCAGATCATCGAGAACCTGCGTGGCACCCTGCCGGGCCTCGCGATCGCGTCGCACACGGTCGCGTCCCCGCAGATCCGCAACCGCGGCGGTGTCGGCGGCAACCTCGGCTGCGCCTCGCCCGCCGGCGACGCCCACCCGGCCCTGCTGTCCTCCGGCGCCGAGGTCGAGGTCGAGTCGGTACGCGGCGTCCGCATGATCCCGATCGACGAGTTCTACACCGGCGTCAAGCGCAACGCGCTCGCCGCGGACGAGCTCATCAAGTCGGTGCACGTCAAGAACGCCACGGGTCCGCAGCAGTTCTCCAAGGTCGGCACCCGCAACGCGATGGTCATCGCGGTGTGCGCGTTCAGCCTCGCCCTGCACCCGGAGACCCGTACGGTCCGCACCGGCATCGGTTCGGCCGCCCCGACCCCGATCCGCGCGAAGGCCGCCGAGGAGTTCCTCAACGCCGCGCTCGAAGAGGGCGGTTTCTGGGACAACGGCAAGGTCATCACGCCGTCCATCGCCAAGCAGTTCGGTGAGCTCGCCTCCGGCGCCTGCAACCCGATCGACGACGTCCGCGGCACGGCGAAGTACCGCCGCCACGCGGTCGGCATCATGGCTCGCCGCCAGCTGGTCTGGAACTGGGAGCAGTACCGCGGCACCAACGGCCGCACGCTGGAAGGAGCTGCGTAACCATGCGCGTCAATTTCACCGTCAACGGCCGCCCGCAGGAAGCGGATGACGTCTGGGAGGGCGAGTCCCTCCTCTACGTCCTGCGCGAGCGCCTGGGCCTGCCCGGTTCCAAGAACGCCTGCGAGCAGGGCGAGTGCGGCTCCTGCACGGTGCGCCTCGACGGCGTGCCGGTCTGTTCCTGTCTGGTCGCGGCCGGTCAGGTCGAGGGCCGCGACGTCGTGACCGTCGAGGGTCTCGCCGACTTCTCCAAGCAGCGCGAGGAGCACGGCCACGCGTGCGGCACCGGCGCGTGCGGCGGCGCCGGCGGCGTCTCCACCGACGCGGCCAAGCAGTGGACCGCCAAGGGCACCGACTCCCAGACCGGTGAGGGTGGCGAGCTCTCCCCGATCCAGCAGGCGTTCATCGACGCCGGCGCCGTCCAGTGCGGCTTCTGCACCCCGGGTCTGCTGGTCCAGGCCGACGCGCTCCTGGAGGCCAACGCCTCCCCGTCCGACCAGGACATCCGTGAGGCCCTGTCCGGCAACCTCTGCCGCTGCACGGGCTACGAGAAGATCCTCGACGCGGTCCGCCTGGCGGCCGCCCGTCAGGGAGAGGCGGTCTGATCATGGCCAACACCCGCACCGCTCCTTCCGGTACGCCGACCAACGTCTCCCAGAAGCACAACAAGGGCGGCATCGGCGAGTCCACGCTCCGCCCGGACGGCACCCTGAAGGTCACCGGCGAGTTCGCGTACTCCTCGGACATGTGGCACGAGGACATGCTGTGGGGCCAGACCCTGCGCAGCACCGTCGCCCACGCCGAGATCGCGTCCATCGACATCTCCGAGGCGCTGGCCATGCCGGGCGTCTACTCGGTCCTGACGTACGACGACCTGCCGGCCGAGATGAAGAACTACGGCCTCGAGATCCAGGACACCCCCGTCCTGGCCAACGGCCGGGTGCGCCACCACGGTGAGCCGGTCGCCCTCGTCGCCGCCGACCACCCCGAGACCGCCCGCCGCGCGGCCGCCAAGATCAAGATCGACTACCGGGAGCTGCCGCTCGTCACGGACGAGGCCTCCGCCCTCGCCGCCGACGCGCCGCTGATCCACGAGGGCCGCGACGACCACCACGCCGGTCACGTCCCGCACCCGAACATCGTGCACCGCCAGCCGATCATCCGCGGCAACGTGGAGGAGGCGCGCAAGCGCGCCGACGTGATCGTCGAGGGCGAGTACACCTTCGGCATGCAGGACCAGGCCTTCCTCGGCCCGGAGTCCGGCCTCGCCGTGCCGTCCGAGGACGGCGGTGTCGACCTCTACGTCGCCACCCAGTGGCTGCACTCGGACCTCAAGCAGATCGCCCCCGTCCTCGGCCTGCCCGAGGAGAAGGTGCGCATGACGCTCTCCGGCGTCGGCGGTGCCTTCGGCGGCCGCGAGGACATCTCGATGCAGATCCACGCCTGCCTGCTGGCCCTCGCGACCAACAAGCCGGTCAAGATCGTCTACAACCGGTTCGAGTCCTTCTTCGGCCACGTGCACCGCCACCCGGCGAAGCTGTACTACGAGCACGGCGCCACCAAGGACGGCAAGATCACGCACATGAAGTGCAAGATCGTCCTGGACGGCGGCGCCTACGCGTCGGCCTCCCCGGCGGTCGTCGGCAACGCCTCCTCGCTCTCCGTCGGCCCGTACGTCATCGACGACGTCGACATCGAGGCCATCGCCCTCTACACGAACAACCCGCCCTGCGGCGCCATGCGCGGCTTCGGCGCCGTCCAGGCCTGCTTCGCGTACGAGGCCCAGATGGACAAGCTCGCGGCGAAGCTGGGCATGGACCCGGTCGAGTTCCGCCAGCTCAACGCCATGGAGCAGGGCACGATCATGCCCACCGGCCAGGTCGTGGACTCGCCCGCGCCGGTCGCCGAGCTGCTGCGCCGGGTCAAGGCCCGCCCGCTGCCGCCGGAGCGCCAGTGGGAGACGGCCGGCGAGGGCGCGGACGTCCGCGCGCTGCCCGGCGGTCTGTCGAACACCACCCACGGCGAGGGCGTCGTCCGCGGCGTCGGCTACGCGGTCGGCATCAAGAACGTCGGCTTCTCCGAGGGCTTCGACGACTACTCCACCGCCCGCGTGGTCATGTCGGTCGTCAACGGCGAGGCCGTCGCGATGGTCCACACGGCCATGGCCGAGGTCGGCCAGGGCGGCGTCACCGTCCACGCGCAGATCGCCCGCACCGAGCTGGGCGTCACCAACGTGACGATCCACCCGGCCGACACGCAGGTCGGCTCCGCCGGTTCCACGTCCGCCTCCCGGCAGACGTACATGACCGGTGGCGCCGTGAAGAACACCTGCGAGGCCGTGCGCGAGGCGGTCCTGGAGATCGGCCGCCGCAAGAACGGCTCGTACCACCCGGCGTGGGCCACCGCCGAGCTCCTTCTGGAGGGCGGCAAGGTCGTCACCGACGGCGGCGAGGTGCTGGCGGAGATCGCCGACATCCTCGACGGCGAGGACCCCATCGACATCGAGCTGGAGTTCCGCCACAAGCCGACCGTCGCGTTCGACCTGGTCACCGGCCAGGGCGACGGCCACGTCCAGTACACGTTCGCCGCGCACCGCGCGGTGGTCGAGGTGGACACCGAGCTCGGCCTGGTCAAGGTCGTCGAGCTGGCCACCGCCCAGGACGTGGGCAAGGCGCTCAACCCGCTCTCCGTCGTCGGCCAGATCCAGGGTGGTACCACCCAAGGTCTCGGTGTCGCGGTGATGGAGGAGATCATCGTGGACCCGAAGACCGCGAAGGTGCGCAACCCCTCCTTCACGGACTACCTGATCCCGACGATCCTCGACACCCCGAGCATCCCGGTCGACTACCTGGAGCTCGCGGACCCGAACGCGCCGTACGGCCTGCGCGGCCTCGGCGAGGCCCCGACCCTGTCGTCCACCCCGGCCGTCCTCGCGGCGATCCGGGCGGCGACCGGCCTGGAGCTGAACAAGACCCCGATCCGTCCCGAGGCCCTCACCGGAACCCTCTAGGACGGCGGATGCCGGGGGCCCGAGGCCCCCGGCACCCAGGGACCCCCACGGGTCCCACCCCCGGGACCGGGACGTCCCGGAACAACCCTCCGGGGGCGCACGGCCCCCGGACCCCCCGCTCCGGGGGACGCACAGCTCCCGGAACGAAAGACTCTCCGGGCGGTGCGCATGGGAACGTCACACTTCACCGCGCACCGCCCGGAGCACCGAAGTACCGCACCGCTCGCGGAACGCTTCACCCCCGCATCAAGGGATGCCACCGCATCACCCGATGCACCGGCTTTGCCGCACACCCCAGCAGTAACACAGCTCGGGCCGTCACCCCGGGTCGTGCAGCCAAACGCAGTCCCAAATCCCGCAGCCTTCATGCACCTCATGCGGGTGCCCCTTTGAACCTTGGGAGTTAGGCACCATGACCCAGTCGTCAGTGGAGCCCAAGACCACCGCGGAAGACGCCGGCGAGGGAACTCGCCAGCCCGCCGGCACGTCTTGGCTCGACCGGTACTTTCACATCACGCACAGAGGATCCACGGTCACGCGCGAAGTGCGCGGCGGCATCACCACCTTCATGGCGATGGCGTACATCCTCTTGCTCAACCCGCTCATCCTCTCGGGCAAGGACGTCGCGGGCGACACCCTGAGCCAGAAGGCCCTCATCACGGCCACCGCCTTCGCCGCGGCCGTGACCACGCTCCTGATGGGCTTCGTCGGCAAGGTACCCCTGGTCCTCGCCGCCGGCCTCTCCGTCTCCGGTGTGATCTCCTCGCAGGTCGCCCCCGAGATGACCTGGCCGCAGGCCATGGGCATGTGCGTGATGTACGGCGTCGTGATCATGCTCCTGGTCGTCACCGGCCTCCGCGAGATGATCATGAACGCCATCCCGCTCGCCCTGAAGCACGCGATCACCATGGGCATCGGCATGTTCGTCGCCCTGATCGGCCTCTTCAAGGCCGGCTTCGTCGGCCGCGGTCCCGAGTTCGGTCCCCCCGTGACGCTCGGCCCGACGGGTGAGCTCGCCGGTTGGCCCGTCGCCATCTTCTGCCTGACCCTGCTCACCATCTTCGCCCTGCAGGCCCGCAAGGTCCCCGGCGCGATCCTGATCGGCATCGTCGGCGGCACCGCCGTCGCCGCGATCCTCAACGCCGTCATCGACATCGACGCCAAGGCCTGGAAGAACGGCCCGCCGGTGCTCTCGGGCTCCGCGGTCTCGATGCCCGACTTCTCGCTCTTCGGCAAGGTCGAGTTCGGCGGCTGGGGCGACGTCGGCGTGATGACCGTCGGCATGATCGTCTTCACCCTGGTCCTGGCCGGCTTCTTCGACGCGATGGCCACCATCATCGGCGTCGGCACCGAGGCCAAGCTCGCCGACGACAAGGGCCGCATGCCCGGTCTGTCGAAGGCCCTGTTCATCGACGGCGCCGGCGGTGCCATCGGCGGCATCGCGGGCGGCTCCGGCCAGACCGTGTTCGTCGAGTCCGCCACCGGTGTCGGCGAGGGTGCCCGTACCGGCCTCGCCTCGGTCGTCTCCGGCCTGTTCTTCGCCGCCTGCCTCTTCTTCACCCCGATCACGCAGATCGTCCCGGGTGAGGTCGCCTCCGCGGCCCTGGTCGTCATCGGCGCGATGATGATGCAGAACGCCCGCCACGTGGACTGGGCCGACAGCGCCACCAGCATCCCGGTCTTCCTGACCGTCGTGCTGATGCCGTTCACCTACTCGATCACGGCCGGTGTCGCCGCCGGCGTCATCTCCTACGTCGTGATCAAGCTCGCCCAGGGCAAGGCCCGCGAGATCGGCGGCTTCATGTGGGGCCTGACCGCGATCTTCGTGGTCTTCTACGCCCTGCACCCCATCGAGGGCTGGCTCGGCGTCCACTGAGCCCCCCGGTGACCGGCACCGGCTGACCCAGGTCGGCCGGTGCCGGACCCGCACCACCCGCGCCCCGCGCACGCGCATCCGATACTGGAACCCGAACCTCGTCAGGAGGCCGACATGCTGGACATCGCCGAAGAGCTGAACCGGTGGGTCGAGCAGGGACGCGACTTCGCCATCGCCACCGTCGTGTCGGTGGGCGGCAGCGCGCCCCGGCAGCCCGGTGCGGCGCTCGCCGTCGACGGCGAGGGCACCGCCATCGGCTCGGTCTCCGGCGGATGCGTGGAGGGTGCGGTCTACGAGCTGTGCCAGCAGGCCCTCGAGGACGGCGAGACCGTCGCCGAGCGCTTCGGCTACAGCGACGACGACGCCTTCGCCGTGGGTCTGACCTGCGGCGGCATCATCGACATCCTCGTCACCCCGGTCCGCGCGGACTCCCCGCAGCGCACGGTGTACGCCGCCGCGCTCGCGGCCGCCGCGGCCGGCGAGCCCGCTGCCGTCGCCCGGATCGCCGAGGGCCCCGCCGAGCTCATGGGCAAGGTGGTCCTGGTCCGCTCCGACGGCCGGTACGAGGGCGGCCTGGGCGGCCACCCCGAGCTGGACCGCACGGTCGCCGAGGAGGCCCGCGCGATGCTCGACGCCGGCCGCACCGGAACCCTCGAGATGGGCGCCGACGGCCGGCTCTGCGGCAGCCCGCTGAAGGTCCTCGTCGAGTCGAGCGTCCCCGCCCCCCGCATGATCGTCTTCGGTGCCATCGACTTCGCCTCCGCGCTCGTGCGCATCGGCAAGTTCCTCGGCTACCACGTCACCGTCTGCGACGCCCGGCCGGTCTTCGCCACGAAGACCCGCTTCCCGGACGCCGACGAGATCGTCGTGGACTGGCCGCACCGCTACCTCGCCGAGACGCACGTCGACGGCCGGACCGTGCTGTGCGTGCTCACGCACGACGCCAAGTTCGACGTCCCGCTCCTGGAACTCGCCCTCAAGCTCCCCGTCGCCTACGTCGGCGCGATGGGCTCCCGCCGCACCCACGAGGACCGCAACGAGCGGCTGCGCGAGGTCGGCGTCACCGAACTCGAGATCGCCCGCCTGCGCTCCCCGATCGGCCTGGACCTCGGCGCCCGCTCCCCGGAGGAGACCGCCCTGTCCATCGCCGCCGAGATCGTCGCCAACCGGCGCGGCGGCAGCGGCGCGGCCCTCACCGGCGCCCACACCCCGATCCACCACGACAGCAGCGAGCGGGTCGTGGGCCGCATCGGCTCGGTGGCTTGACTGCCGGAAGGGGCTGGGGGCGGCTCTCCGTGAGTGGAGAGGGCGCCGCCCGGATGTGACGGCGCCGGCTCAACACCTGACCCCGTTTCACCGAACGGCTCGTGACAGTGCTGGCCCGTCGTGGGGTGGGGCTCTGGCAGGGGCCGCCCTGTGGTGTGCGGGCCCCTCGCCTCTTGACCCGCTGCGGCTTGCAGGCCCTGCGGCAGGCCCACCCCCGGGGCAAGGGGCTTCGCCCTGGCCTTCGGCCACCCCAGGCCCGGGCCTGCCTCCGGACCAGCCTGCCACAGCGCCTCAAGAGGCTCCCCCGCACACCACAGGGCGGCACTCCCGGAACCGGGCGACCAGGATCCCCGTCACCGGGGCCGGCCGGCCCCGAGTCGAGGTCCACTCGCGCGAAGGAAGCGCGGAGGCATCCCCAACCCACGCCCCACGCCCACGAACCGGCTTGTCGGTGCCATGATTCAGACTGGCGTACGACGGGGCGGAATTCGGGACGCAGGGGGCGATGCCGATGATGTTCGGGTACTCGGACGACTGGTGGGTGCTCCTGCTCCTGCCCGCCGTGCTGTGGGTCCCGTTCGGGCCGTTCCTCATGCTCGCGCTGGGATCGTCGTGTGCCGGCAAGCCCGGTCGCGGCAGGCGGTGGGCTTCGGTACTGATCCCGCTGGTCCCCGTCGTGACCGCGTTGGTCCCCATGGTCTTCCCGCTGGAGAAGTGGGAGCGGCCCGTGATGATGGACGGCAGCCTGGGGCCGCCGGAGCACCTGTACGACTTCCTCGGCTTCTTCGCCGTGTACGTCGGGGGCATCACGTTCGGGCCGTGGCTGCTGGGCTACGCCGTCACCCACCTGGCGCGCTTCGTGCGGGCCCGCATACGCGCCCGCCGGGGCGGCCCGGCGGAGCCGCCGGAGGCCGCGCCGGCGGCTCCGGAGGCGTCCGCGCCGTGAGTCGCACGGCTTCCTACTGCTGGCCACAGCCGCCCTGTTGACGGACGATCAGATGGTCGAGGGCTGCAGGGCGCCGACGGCGACCGGGGTCGGGAGGGGCTCCGGGCGGTCCATGAAGGCGAGGACGGCCCGCTTCTCGGGCAGGTACACCTCCGGGAGGTCGACCTCGGGGAGGGTGATCTCGCCCTGGCGGACGAAGCCGATCCGGCCCAGCAGGGCGAGGGCCTTGTCGTTGCGGGCGTCGGGCTCGCCGACGGCGCGCAGGGCGGCCGGGTCCCGGAAGAGGAAACGGGTCAGCGATCCGATCAGCGTACGGCTGAAGCCGGGGCGGGGGCGTCCCGAGGCCGGGGCCAGCATGAGGTGCACGCCGACGTCGCCCTCGCGCACCTCGTAGCACTCGCTGACCCGGTCCTCGGACGGCCGGTACGTCTGGAACAGCGCCACCGGCTCGCCGTCCAGCCTGACCATGAACGCGTGGTGCGTGTCGCGCCGGTCCACGTCCTCGTATATCTCCTGGACCAGCTCCCGGCTCGCGCCGTTCATCCCCCAGAACTCGGCGCGCTCCTCGGCGACCCAGGAGTGCAGCACGGCGGAGTCGGCGGCCGGGTCGACGGGCGTGAAGCGGACGGTTCCGAACCCCTCGACGGTCTCGCTGTAGACGTCGGCGGGGGCCGCGGAGTCGGGTCTCATGGAGTGGCTCGTTCCGTTCGGTGGGAGGGACCGGCCGCGAGGGTCGGCGTCGGGGTCTTGCGGGCGGCGCCGGGCGGCGATGAGGCAACCCGAAGGCGCGCACACCCACACGTGGAGTTAGGTTAGGCTGGCCTAAATATAGCGGTCCATGGAGGGGTCAGGAACATGGCGGTCGGCAAGGGTTGGGAAGGCGTGGTCCTCAAGCTGCTGCGCGGCAAGGACTTCACGTTCACGGTCACCGGCGCGGAACAGGTCACCCCGCACTACCGCCGCGTCCGCTTCACGGACGGCGGCCTCCTCGCCGCGGCCGGCGACTCCCTGCACCCGACCATGTGGGTCCGCCTCTGGTTCGCCGACAACGGCAAGCCCCACCAGCGCGCCTACACGCTCGTCGACCCGGACCCGGCAGCCGGCACCTTCGCCCTGGAATTCGCCCTGCACGACGGCGTGGCCAGCGACTGGGCGCGCAACGCGGCGGCGGGCGACACCATCGAGGCCACGGTCCAGGGCACCGGCTTCACCGCCCCCGCGCCCGCTCCCGAACGGCTGCTCGTGATCGGCGACCCGGCCTCGCTGCCCGCCATCAACTCCCTGCTGGACGCCTACCCGAAGACCCCTGCGACCATCTGGTTCGAGACCCGGCACGAGGCCGACGCCGAGCTCCCGGTCCGCATCGATCCGGACCGGCACGACATCCGCCACGTCCCGCGCAGCGGCGCCGGCACCGGTCTGGTCGAGCGGATCCACGCCGAACTGCCCGCCCTGACCGCCGACCCCGAGTCGGCGTACGTCTGGCTGGCCTGCGACACGGCGACGACCCGCACCCTCACCGGCTACCTCCGCAAGGACCTGGGCCTCCCCAAGCAGCGCGTGAACAGCCTGGGTTACTGGCGCCCCACCACCGAAACCTGACCGGCACCCACCGAAGCCCCGGGCCCACCCCTTCCGAAGCACTGCCGCCCCGTGGTGTGTGGGGGAGGCGCTTGAGGCGGTAGGGCAGGCTGGTCCGGAGGCAGGCCCGGGCCTGGGGTGGCCGCAGGCCAGGGGCGGAGCCCCCGAAGCCCCAGGGGTGGGCCTGCCGCAGGGCCTGCAGGCCCTACCGGGTCAAGCACCGAGGGGACCCACACACCACGGGACCCACCCCCGAAGCCACCCCACCCGACACGGCGCCCGCCAGAAGCGATGGACTCACCCGCCAGAAGCGAGGGACGGAGGGACGCACCCGCCCCAGAACCGAGGGACGCGGGCGCCCGGGGTTTCCGAACCGTCCCCCGGGGCGGCCTTCCGGCCCCCGACGCACAGGGGTGCAATCCTGGACGAATGATCTCTGATGGTGCGAACGAGGGCCCCGTCGTGGTGGCCGTGGACGGATCCGACCACAGCCTCAAGGCCCTGCACTGGGCACTCCCCGCGGCGCGCGCGGCCGGCACGGAGCTCGTGGTCGCGCACGTGTTGCCCGACCACACCCAACTCTGGCAGGCGCGCCGCGAGGCCGTGGTGGGAACGCCGGCCGAGGCGGCGGCCGACCCGGTCGAGGCGTACGTCCGGGAGCACGTGGATGCGGACGACGAGCTGCCGCCGCTGCGCTTCGAGTCCCTGACCGGCGAGGTGGCGGGCGCGCTCAGCGCGCGGGCGGCGGGGGCGGTGATGCTCGTCCTGGGCTCGCGCGGGCGGGGCGGCTTCGCGAGCCTGCTGCTCGGTTCCACCAGCCGGGCCTGCGCGACGACCGCGCCGTGCCCCGTGGTCGTCGTACCGCACGGGGCACGGGAGGCCGGCCCGTCGGAGGCCGCCGAGGAGGCGCCCGGTGAGGAGGGTGCCGCCCAGGAAGGCACCGCGACGCGGGACTGGAACGCGGGGGGCCGGGTGGTGCTCGGGGTGAACCCGTCCGACACGTCGGACGAGGTGGTCGACTTCGCCTTCCGGCGGGCTGCCGAACGCGGCCTGGGGGTGCTGGCCGTGACCGCCTTCCTGGACCCGGTCGCGCCGCTGCCGCTGGTCGCCACGCCGATGCCGGTCGCCTCGCTCTCGGAGGCGGACGTCGCCCCGTTGCTGCGCGAGATCGAGCGGGCCCAGCAGGAGCGGCTGGCGGCGGCCAGGGCCGCGTACCCGGACGTGCCGGTGGAGAACCTGATCGGTCCCGGTGACGCGGCGGGTCAGCTGGTCGCGCTGTCGAAGACCGCCGCACTGCTCGTGGTGGGACGGCACCGGGTGCGGACGCAGTCGCTGATCATGGGCTCCGTCGCGAACGCGGCGCTGCAGCACGCGCAGTGCCCGGTGGCGGTCGTGCCGGGCGCCAGGTCGCAGAAGGCGTGAAGCGCCCTTGGCCGGGCGTCGGCTCGACGGCCTGCCGAACGACCGGGCCACCCGGACGAGAACCGGACCGGCCGGGGCGAGCACCCCGGCCGTAGGCCGTGGACCGTGCGGAACGGACCGTCAGCCGTCCGTGGCGGCGGTCGCCGCGGCGGCCGTTGCCGGAGCGGCCTCCAGCTCCCAGGCGTGCCGCTTGAACTCCCGCTGGTAGTCCGGGTGATCCTCCCACTGGCGGGCGATCCCGCGCAGGACGTCCCAGTTGTGCTCCAGCGACTGGTCGATGATCCCGCGCAGCGCCGCGTCGGCCGCGGCCCGCTGCGCGATGATCCCCTTGATGGCCGAGGCGCCGAGCACCGCGTTGCGCAGGGCACGCAGTGCGCGGGACTTGTCGTCCATGCCCCAGCCGTGGTCGCTGCCCTCCTGCGGGTCGAACAGCGGCGTCAGCCGCGCCTCGATGAACGCGGTGATCCGCTCGAAGTGCTGTACGTCCACGCGGGACTCCCTCTCTCGGTTCTCGGTTCTCGGTGCTCCATCATCCGTCAGGTACCGGCCCGCCCGGTCACCGGCCCCGGTGCCGCCGGCCGGGTCAGCGCACGCCGTAGCGCGCGCTGACGCCGTCGAGGATGAGCTGGAGGCCCTCCTCGAAGTGGGCGTCGTACTCCTCGAAGAGGTGCGTGCCGGCCGCCGCCGAGAGCGGGAACTCCGCGAGCCGCTCGCCGCGCTCGGCCACGTCGTAGCCCTCGCGCCGCTCGCCGCGGACGGGGTGGACGCCCTGCTCCTCGGTCACGAAGCCGAGGGTGTACGAGAACGTCGTCGCCAGCGTCCGCACCGCCTGGTCGAGTCCGAAGCCGGCCGCGAGCAGGGCCCGGAGCTGGATCTCGGAGTGCTCGGCGTGGTCGGTGCCGGTGAACCGCGAGCCGCTGAAGACCCGGGCACCGTCCCGGTAGGAGAGCAGGGAGTGCCGCAGGCTGCGGTTGGCGACGAGGAGCCGGTCCCGCCAGGGGAGGGCCGGGGCGGACGGGCCCGGGTCCAGGGTGGAGAGGGACTCCGGGGCGTCCCGCGCCATCCGCCGGTACATCTCCGTCGCCATCTCGTCGATGAGCTCCTGCTTGTTCTTGAAGTGCCAGTACAGGGCCGGCGCCTTCACGTCCAGCTCGGTCGCGATCGCGCGCAGCGTCAGCTTCTCCAGGCCGGTCTCGTTGAGCAGCCGCAGGGCCGCCTCGGCGACGGTGGTGCGGCTCAGTGGCGGGACGCGGGGCGGCGTTCGGTCGGGCGTGGGGGTCATCGCCTGCCTCTTCTCGGGGTCCGCTTCTCAGGTCCGCGGGGGTTCCGCTTCTCGGGGCTTGACAGCTTAACAACGTTAAAGGCATCCTCGTTTCACGGCCTCCTTAACGACGTTAAGGAGAGGTGGTCGCAGGGTGCGGCCACGGGGACGGAACGGGGGAAGACGATGAGCGCGTACGCGGCGCAGGACCAGGCACGAGGCGAGGCGCAGGACCAGGCGCACGGCAGCGAGACGGACGTCCTGATCGTGGGGGCGGGGCCGACCGGCCTCGTGCTCGCCTGCGACCTGGCGCGGCGCGGGGTCCGCGCCCTGGTGGTGGAGCGGGCGCCGGGACTGTTCCCCGGCTCGCGCGGCAAGGGCATCCAGCCGCGCACCCTGGAGGTCTTCGAGGACCTGGGCGTCCTCGACGAGGTCCTGCGCTGGGGTGGTCCGGCCCCGACGGGCATGGCGTGGCGGGACGGGGTGCGGCTCGGCGAGCACCCCGTACTCGAGCAGGGCGAGCCCACCGAGCAGGAGCCGTACGCCAGCCCCTGGATGCTGCCGCAGTGGCGGACGCAGGAGATCCTGCTCGCCCGGCTGCGCGAGCTGGGCGGCCACGTGCGCTTCGGCACCGAACTGACCGACCTGGCCCAGGACTCCGAAGGCGTCACGGCCACGCTCGCGCCGGCCCCCGGCGGCCCGGCGGGCGCCGAGGGTCCGGTGGAGGTCCGCGCCCGGTACGTGGCCGGGGCCGACGGCGGCCGGTCGACGGTGCGCCGTCTGACCGGCATCAAGATGACCGGGGAGCGCGTGGACGACTCGCCGCTCGTCGTCGCCGACGTCGTCGTGGACGCCCTCGACCGGGACCACTGGCACGTCTTCCCGCCCTCCGAGGACGGCACCCGGGGATTCGCGGCGCTGTGCCCGCTCCCGCACACGGAAGAGTTCCAGTTCGTCGCCCAGTACTCCGAGGCGCGCCCCGAGCTGACCGCGGACGACGTGCGCGCCCTCGTGGCCGAACTGACGCACCTGCGCGCCGAGGACGTCACCGAGGTCCGCTGGGCCTCCGACTTCACGGTGAACGCCGCCATGGCCGACCGCTTCCGCGAAGGGCGGGTCTTCCTGGCCGGCGACGCCGCCCACATCCACTCCCCGGCAGGCGGGCAGGGGCTCAACACCAGCGTGCAGGACGCGTACAACCTGGGCTGGAAGCTCGCGGCCGTACTGCGCGACGGCGCGCCGGAGGACCTGCTCGACACCTACGAGGAGGAACGGCTGCCCAACGCCGCCGAGATGCTGGGCCTGTCCACGCGCATCCACCGCGGCCAAGCCAAGCGCGGGGCCGCCACCCGCCAGCTGGGCCTGCACCACCGGTACTCCTCGCTCACCCGCGAGAGCCGGACCGGGCTGCCCGACGAGGCGCTGACCGCGGGCGACCGCGCCCCCGACGGCCGGCGCGACGGCACACGGCTCTTCGACCTCTTCCGCGGCCCGCACTTCACGCTGCTCGCCGTCGACACCGAGCTGCCCGGGCACCTGCCGCCGCTCCCGCAGCTGCGCACGGCGCGCATAGGGGCGTACGAGGCCTACGGCCGGGGCCTGTTCCTGATCCGCCCGGACGGTTACATCGCCTGCGCCGCCCAGGACGCGGTGGCCGCGCCGGAGGACTGGGCGGCCCCTTTCACCGGACCGGTGGCCCCGGCGGTGTCGGGCGCCTGACGTCGGGCCGGTGGCCCCGGACGGCCCACGCCCGTGCGGTGAGCGCGACCGTTCCGTCGGGCCCGACGTCCACGGCCCGGCGGAAGGCGTCGCGCAAACGGTCGCGGGCGGCCGGGCCGAGCCCCGCGACGTACGCGGGTGCGGGGCCCTGACCGGCGAGGAACGGCTCCCACAGGTCGGCGAAGCCGGCGAAGCGGGTGGGCACCTCGACCGGGGCGACGCGGACGTCCGTGAGCCCCGCCCGCACCCACAGGGCGCGCAGCGGCTCGGGTCGGCACACGGGGAAGCGGCGGCCCTCGTCCAGTGCGGCGGCCGCCGGATCCAGCGCGGCGGCCGTGTCCCAGAAGCGGCGCAGGAAGCCCATGCCCTCGGCGTAGTCCCACACGTACGCCGCGACCAGGCCGCCGTGCCGCACCGCCCGGGTCACCTCGGCCACCGCGGCCCGTGCGTCCGGCAGGAAGTTGAGCGCCAGCCCGCTCACGGCCGCATCGCAGACCCCGTCGCGCAGCGGCAGGGCCGACGCATCGGCCACCGCGAAGCACGCCGCGGCGGGGGCGGCGGCAGCGGCGGCCGCCACGAAGCCGGGGGAGCGGTCCAGCCCCAGCACCAGCCGCGGCCGGCACCGGTCGACCACGGCTGCCGTCAGCGCCCCGGTACCGCACCCCACGTCGAGCCAACGCAGCCCCTCCTCGGCGCCGAGCCACTCCACGAAGGCCCGCGCCACCGGCCGGCTCCAGCGGCCCATGTACCGCTCGTAGGCGCCACCGGCCGCCCACATGTCCGGGGACCGCTCCGACGTCATGGGACGGGGTGGGGGGTGCGGGCCAGCAGCAGGGCGACGTCGTCCTGCGCGGCGGTCGGGAGGAGCCGGACCAGGATGCTTTCGCACACCTCGTCGAGGGGCCGGTCCAGGTCCTGCAGGGCGTCGGCGAGCCGGGCCATGCCCTGGTCGAGGTCCCGTTCGCGGGACTCGATCAGCCCGTCCGTGTACAGGGCGAGCACGCTGCCCGGCGGGAGCGCGAACCGCTCGGTGCGGAACTCGCGCCCGCCGGTGCCCAGCGGGGTGCCCGCCGGTCCGTCGAGGAAGGTGACCCCGCCCCCGGGCAGGACCACCGCCGGCGGGGGGTGCCCGGCGCGGGCGAGCACGCACTCGCCCGTCGCCGGGTCGTGGACGGCGTAGACGCACGTGGCCATCTCGTCCTCGCCCAGGTCCGCCACCACCTCGTCGAGGGAGCGCAGCATGTGCTCGGGCGGGATGTCGTGCCGGGCCAGGGTGCGCACCGCCGTGCGCAACTGCCCCATCACGGCGGCCGCGTGGATCCCGTGGCCCATCACGTCGCCGATCACCAGACCGGTCCGCCCGCCGGACAGGCGGATCGCGTCGTACCAGTCGCCGCCCACGTCGTGGTCGCTGGCCGGGAGGTAGCGGCCCGTCAGCTCCAGGCCCGGCACCTCGGGCAGCGGGTTGTTCGTCAGGCTGCGCTGGAGGGTGAGGGCCGCCTCCCGCTGGCTCATGTACAGGCGGGCGTTGTCGATGTTGAGGGCGGCCCGGGCCACCACCTCGTCCATCAGCACGCAGTCCTGCTCGTCGAAGGGCTCGCGCCCCTTCAGCCGGGTCACCGACACCGCGCCCAGCACCTTGCCCCGCGCCACGAGCGGGATCAGGCGCGCCGAGCCGACGGCGGCCCCGAGGTAGCGGCGAAGCGATTCTGCACGGGTGCCCTTGATGAGGGCCGGGACGTCCGACGTGTACAGGTTCATGGCCCGGCCGTCGGTGATGACCTGCTCGTACACCGAGCCGAGCGGGATCTGGAAGGTCTGCCCCACCGCCAGCTTCGCCGTCGGCGCGGTCGGGTCGGGGAAGGCGGCCGCCAGCCGGCGCAGCAGCCCGTGCGGGGCGCTCGCGTCGTCCGGGGCCAACACCGTCTCCAGGATCTGCACGTCGGCGGAGTCGGCCAACCGGGGGACCAGCACCTCCACGATCTCCTCGGCGGTCTGCCGCAGGTCCAGCGTCGTACCGATGCGCTCCCCGGCCTCGGCCAGCACCGCGAACCGGCGCCGGGCCCGCTCGGCCTCGACCAGGGCCCGCTGACCGTCGGTGATGTCGATGAGCGAGGCGATCAGGCCGAGCCGCCGCCCCGCCCCGTCCCGCAACGGGGCGTACGAGCACGACCAGGTCCGGTCGTGGTCGGGGTCGGCCGGGGTGCGGCCGGTGCGGCGGGCGTCCAGCACCGCCTCCCCCCGGTCCAGCACCCGCTGCATCATGGCCTCCAGCGCGGCGGCGTTCACGCCCGGCACCACCTCGGTGAGCCGCCGCCCCATGTGCTGGGCGGCGGGTACGCCGTTCATCCGGGCCAGCGCGTCGTTGACGCGCAGGAAGCGCAGGTCGGGGCCCAGCGTGGCGAGCCCGATGGGCGACTGGGTGAACAGGCTCTCCAGCGCCGCCAGGGAGTCGCGCATCCGCAGCACCTGGGAGGTCTCCACCGCGATCAGCATCGCGCCCGGCCGGCCCCGGGGGTCGGCGGCCGGCAGGATCCACATCTCCATCGTCACGGGGTGCCCGTCGCGGTGCTGCACCGACAGGGTGCCGCCCACCGTCTCCCCGGAGTGCACGCGCCGCGTCAGGTCCTCGGCGAGACCCCAGTTGCCCCGCGGGACGAGCACCTCCGCGGCCGGCTTCCCGAGCACCGCGCCGGGCCGGTATCCGAGCAGGTCCTGCGCGGCCAGCGACCACTCCACGATGCGTCCGTCCGCGTCCTCCCGCCACAGGGCCATGGGCAGGAGCTCGCGGAGCACCCCCGCGTACCCGACCGCCGTGAGGGGCTGATCCGGACTCTCGCTCGTCGACTGGTAAGTGTCCAATGCATCGACCTAACCCCGGGGGGTGCAGTTCTACCGAAAACCCTAGCCGAGGCCCGGCCACGCTGCGCCACCGTGCCCGTCCGCCGCACCTCCGGCAGCGTGGCGGACGGGACCGCCGGGCCGGTCAGCAGGCCTTGCGGACGTACCCGGTGCGCCCGACGGGCCGCAGGTCGACGTTGCGCTGTACGACGGACAGCCGGCCGCCCCAGGTCGCGCAGGTCTTCTTGAAGTCCCGCGCGCGGTACTCGATCACGAAGACCCGGTTGCCGTACGCCGCCGTGTACGCCCCGCACTCGTCGTAGCGGCCGCACTCCTCGGCCACGGCGAAGTCGAAGCCGATGCGCCGGCCTTGCGGAGCCAGCTCGGAGGTGTTCTTCTGGCCGATCGCCAGTCCCCGGGCGTGCGAGCGGGCGGCCAGCAGCCGGGCGAAGGCCACGTTGTCGCTCTTGCGCAGCAGGCCCTTGGAGCGCTCGTAGGAGTCGAGGTTGTCCGGTTCCACGGCCTTGAAGCCGTGCTTGGCGCAGCCGTCGATCCACCGCCCCACGACCGCCGCCAGCCGGGTCCGCTTGGCGGCGGTGCGCGTGTCGAGGAGGACCTCGTTCCAGTCCTCGTCGACCACGGGCCGGCCGTGCGCGTCCTTCAGCAGCAGGTCCGGGTGGTTGCGCTGCCACCAGCGGAGCTCGTTCGGCTGGGCCTGGTAGCCGTTGACGTAGCAGATCGTGTAGGCCCCCGACACCGGCCGGTCCGACCGGTCGCGGGAGAGCACCCTGACCCCGGCCGCCGGACGGTACGCGCCGCCGAGCTGGTAGTCGAACGGTGCGTTGCCGGGCGGCATCGGGATCCGCACGGCGGCGGCCACCGGGCCGGCGGCACCGGCCCCCTGGGCCCCGGGGGAGGCCGCGCCCGTGTCGGAGGACGCGCCACCCGTACCGGCCCCCGCCACCGGCCGGCGGTCGGCGGCGGCCGCCAGCGGCTCCGCCCGCCCGCCGTCGTCGGAACCGCCGTCAGCGGAGTTGAGGTACGGCAGCCCCGCCAGCAGTCCGCCGGCGGCGCCGAGCGCGAGGCCGTACCGCGCGACGCGGCGCTTGAGGGACGGGGTGCGGGCTTCGGCCACGGGCTTGCTCCTCGGCACTGGGCTCTTCCACGAGAGCGACGAGCCCGGCGGACGGGCCGGGCCGAGGCGATCACATCATAGGCCTGCCCCACCCCGCGCCCGAACCCGTCAACCGCCGCCCGACAGCATGACTTCGGCCACGTCCGCCCACCGGAACGGCACTGTGCGCCGGGGGCGTACCGCCCCGTCCACGCGCCCCCGGGGCGCGCCTATGCACCCGCCAGGGGGTTCGGGAGCGCCGCCCACACGTCGCCCGTACCCGGCGGGCCGAGGCGCATCAGGGTCAGGGCCTTCGCCGGCAGCGGCTGGGTGCGCAGAGCCGCCGCGTCCGGGCCGTCCGGGACGGTCGCCAGGGCCGCCTCCAGCAGCGCGCCGAGCGTCTGCGCGTCCCCCGCCAACGGCCCGAGCGCCCCCGTGACCAGCGACCCGAACAACTTCGCCCGCAGCGCCACGGGGTCGTCGGTGCGCTGCCGCTCCGTGAGCGCCGGCACCGCGATGCCGTGCCGCGCCAGCCGTTCCGGGCTGATGCGGGTGTCGGCCACGTCCCGGTACACCAGCCGCCGCGGCTCGCCCCGGGCGTCCAGCACCACCAGCAGGTTCTGCCCGTGCGCCTCCAGCGCCAGCCCCAGCTCCAGCAACCGCAGCCCGACGCCGACCACCAGCTCCGCGTAGCCCGTCAGCCACTCCAGCCGCCGCCCGGCCGGCACCACGGCTCCCAGACTCCCCACCGGCACCACCGACTCGCCCGCCGCCCGGTCCGCGTACCGGTCCGGCGACTCGCGCAACACCGCGGCCAGGTCGGGAGCCGGCGCCCCCACCGCGCCCAGCGTGCGCGTGATGTGCAGCCGCCCGGCGAGCGGGCCGTCCAGCCGCGCCGCCAGGCCCTCGACGAAGTCCGACAGCACCGCCGCGTTCGCCACCGAGTACGCCGAGATGTCCCGCACCGACGAGGTCAACCGTGCGCTGAGCGCCGTCTTCACGTCCACCCCGGGCCCCAGCTCCGACGCCTGCGCGTGCAGCGTGCGCAGCGCCATCAGCGGCCGCGCGGGCAACGCCGGGCCCCGTACCGGTCCGGGCAGCACGTGCGCCGCCTGCCAGGGATGCACCGGCACCAGGACCGCCGGGCCGTCCCGCAGCGCGTCCGGCCACGTGCCCGTCACCGCGGCCTCCCGCGCCGCCACCAGCGGCAGCCGCACCACCGGCCGGTGCTCGGGCGCGTAGGCCAACTGCTCGGCGGCCGTGAACCCCGGCCGCGACCGGCAGCCCGGGTGGTACGGATGCCCGTCCACCACCCGCTGCTCCCACTCCCACGAGGCCCCGGGCCGGCCCGCCGCGACCGGCGCCGTCCGGGACAGCGCCAACGACGCCGCGCTGCCGTCCAACTCGGCCGCGAAACCCTCGCCGTACGGCACCCCCAGCGCGTGCAGCAGGCGCGCCGGATGCGCGTACGCCGCCCTGTCGAGCTCCACCGCCTTCAGCGCGGTGCCGGTCGCCCACGGGTCCTGCACCGGCCCGTACAACCGCCGCCCGTCGGCCAGCCGCAGCACCAGCCCGTCGCGCACCGGCTCGCGCCCGGTCACCCACGGCACCGGTTCGTGTACGAGTCCCCGCCACAGCCGGCCGAGCACCGATGCCCGGGCCCCCGGCAGCGCGGCCGCGTACGGGGCCACCAAATCGGGGCGCACCACCTGCAGTTCGTCGGCGAGGGCGACTTCGGCGGCGGTCTGGAACACTGGTCCTCCTGGAACGCACGGGGGTGCGAGGGTACCCATACTGATCTCTGATGAACGCGATTCCCGTCACCGCCGACCCGACCACCGCTCCGACCGCCGACGCGCTGGCCGTCATACCGCTGCTGAACTGCCTGCTCAGGGAGCTCGCCGACCCGGTCACGGACCGGCCCGCCGACCTCCTCGACCAGGCCCCGCCCGGCCCGCGCACCTACCGGCTGCGCGCGGGCGGCGACCTGCTGCGCGTCCGCGGCCGGCACCGGCCGCACCACCCCGAACTGTGGTCCGGCCAGGGCTGGCGGCGGCTGCACCACCCCGACCTCGTCGACCTCGTGACGCGGGAGATGGTCCTGACCACGGGCCGATCCAACGACGCCCTCGCCGACGAGATGGCCGAAAGCCACGAGGCCGTGGCCGCCATCCTCGCCGCCCGCGCCCGCACCGAGGCGCCCGCCGACGCCTGGCTGCGCTCCGAGCAGGCCCTGGTCACCGGCCATCCCTTCCACCCCGCCCCCAAGGCGCGCGGCGGCGGCCCGGCCGACGGCTGGCTGCGCTACGCCCCCGAGGCGCACGCCCGGTTCCCCCTCGTCCTGCTCGGCGTCCGCGAGGACGCCCTCGTCGAGGAGGGCGACACCAGCGCCCTCGACGCCCTCGGCCGGGCCCCCGCCGGCTACCGCGTCCTGCCCGCCCACCCCTGGCAGCTGGCCCTCACCGCCCACCTGCCAGAACTGCGGGCGGCGTTCGACGACGGGCGGCTCGTCAGGCTCGGCGAGACGCCCTGGCCGGTGCACCCCACCGCCTCGGTCCGGACCGTGCACCTGCCCGGCCGCCGCCCGGCCGGCCACGACGAGGACCTGTTCCTGAAGTTCAGCCTCGACGTCCGCATCACCAACGACGTCCGCCGCCTGTGGCGCCACGACCTGCTGCGCCTGCTGCGCACCGACCGGGCGGTGGCCGCCGCCTTCGCCCCCGGCGCCGACCGCCCGGGCGCCGCGTGGATGAGGGACCGCGGCTACCGCACCGTCGACGGCCTCTTCGAGGCCTGCGCGGTGCTCGTCCGCGACGGCCTGGACCGGCACCTGCGGCCCGGTACCACCGCGCTGCTCCCGGCCGCGCTCGCCGAGGGGTTCGAGGGCAACCCCCTGGACCGGCTGGCCGACCCGCGGCCGTGGTGGGCGGCGTACCTGCGGTGCGTGGTGCCGCCGGTGCTGGACGCGTTCGCCCGGTACGGCCTGGTCCTCGAGTGCCACCTGCAGAACACCCTGGTCGCGGTGGACGGCGCGGGCACCCCCGTGCAGGCGGTCTTCCGCGACCCCGAGGGCGTCAAGCACCTGCCCGAGGTGGGGCGCGAGGCCGGCTGGGAGCGGTTGGTGTACTGCCTGGTCGTCAACCACCTCGCGGAGATCGCCGGGGCCCTCGTCGAGCGCTTCCCCGGCGCCGCCCCCGCCCTGTGGCCCGCCGTGCGCCGGGAGTTCGAGGCGTACGCGGACCGGCGTGCACTCCCCGAGGTCGCGGACCTGCTCGCCTGGCCCACCCTGCCCGGCAAGGCGAACCTCCTGCTGCGCTGGACCGACGCCGACGGCGCCGCCTCCCGCTACCTCCCGCTGCCGAACCCCCTGCTCGAGCCCCGCGTCTGAGCCCCAGGCCCGAGCCCCTGGCCGGCCGGGCGGCCGCCGCCGCCCGCCCGGGCCGGCCGGGCTCAGGTCATCGGCCGCAGCACGGGGGCGCCGTGTGCGGCGGCGTACGCCGCCCCCGCGCCCGGGTCCGCGGCCGCCGCCTCCCCGGCCCGGCCGGACAGCGCGCTGCCGGCCCGCCACGCCGCCCAGCTCAGGTTCCAGTCCCCGAAGCCGTTGTCGAAGGGCGTCATCGCCGCGCCCCCGCTGTTGACCACGGTGACGATGTCCCCCTCCCGCACCGTGTCGAAGAACCAGTGCGCGTCGTCGGTGCTCATGCCGGTGCACCCGTGGCTGACGTTCTCCTGGCCCTGCGCCTCGACCGACCACGGCGCGGCGTGCACGTACTCGCCGCTCCACGTCACGCGCGTGGCCCACTCCACGGGCAGGTCGTAGAACTCCTGGGTGCCGCGCCGGATGCCCACGCTGTCGCCGCGCATCCGCACCTTCGGCTCCTTCTTGAGCACGACCTTGATGCCGCTGCGGGTGCGGAAGCCGGGCTTGCCGGTGGTCACCGGCAGGGTCCGCAGCCGCACGCCGTTGCGGCGTACGGTCATGCGGTGCGTGCGCGAGTCGGTGAGCGCCTCGACCCGGTCGCCGATCAGGAGGTGGAGAGGTTCCGAGGGGCCGCCGTAGCGGCCGTCGCCGAGAGCCACGCCGTCCAGCCCCGCGCGTACGTCGACCACGGCGTGCGCGGGCCAGAAGTCCCGCGGCCGGTAGTGCAGGGTCCGCTCGTCCACCCAGTGCCAGGAGCCCTCCACCCGCGGCTGCGAGCTGACGTCCAGGGCCCGTTCCACCAGGGCCCGCCCCCGCCGGTCGGTGGCCGGGACGGCCAGGCTCAGCTCGGCGGTCAGCACCTGCCCGGCGCCGTACGTGCCGGGCCCCGGGCCGAAGTCCACGGTCAGGCGCTCACCGGCGGCTCCGGTGTCGTCCGCTCCGGCGGTGGGACCGCGGTGCTCGGGGACCTTGCCCTCCGGGGCGGTGCGGAACGCCAGCGTGACCCCGACGGCCCGCTCGTCACGGCCGCCCTGGGCCCGGACCCGGACGGCGTAGGACTCGCCGGCCCGCAGCGGGTCGGCGCTCCGCCACGTCCCGCCCGTGGGGTCGAGCACGCCGGCGATGCGCCGGCCGCGCGCGTCCTGGACGACGACGTCGGTCAGCCGGTCCGGCTCGGCCACCGCCAGCCGCAGCGGACTGGTGGCGCTGGTCAGCGGGCCGGCCGGCGGGGCCCCGGCGGCGAGGGCCGCCAGTACCTCGGCCGGCCCGGCGTCCGCGCCCTCCGGGGTGGCCCGTACCGTCTGCTGCCGCCAGCCCCCGCACGCGCCGGCGCGCAGGCTCCCGGCCTGGCAGTCGGTGGCGGTGCCGATCACGACCCGGTCCAGCAGGACCGGGACCGCGGCCGTCGGCGGTCGGACCGGGGAGGCGGCCGCCGGGGACCGCTCCGGTGCCGCCGCGGTGACCAGCAGCGCGCCGGTCACACAGGTGAGAGTGCCCCACTTCAGCCGTTGCCGTGCCTGCGACACCGTCACGCCGCCCTCCTGCGCTCGTAGCCGGTTCGCAGTATGGGCGGCGCGGGTGCACCAAATGATCATCTACTCGGCCCGCTGGGCCGTACGGGGTCGGAGAGCACCCGCACGGCCCAACGTTCCTCCGGCCGGTCGCCGGAGGCGGATCCGTCAGAAGCGGAGCGTCCAGCTGTCGATGTAGCCGGCGTTGCTGGAGTAGGGGTCGTTGGCGCGCAGGCGCCACGTGCCGTTGGCGGTCTCCGCGGAGGCGTTGACGGTCCAGATGCCGCCCACGTCGGGCATGTCCCAGCTGGTGTCGGCGAGGCTGAGCGGGTAGGAGGTCCCGTCGGGGGCGACCAGGGCGAGCTCGAGGAAGCCCCATGCCGGGAACTTGATCGAGACCGCGACCTCCAAGTCCTTCGGGGCCGCACCGGCCACGCCGCTGGCGGTGACCGGGGACAGTGCGGGGGTGTTGCCGCTGATGACGTAGTTCTTGGCGTTCGAGAAGCGCTTGCCGGCCGGCTTCAGCGGCGTGGCGCCGACGTAGAGCAGCCGGTTGTACGAGCCGGTGCCCCGGTCCCAGATCGTGCCGGTCGTCGAGTTCGCCTTGAGCGCCGCCGTCACGGTGGCCGGACTGGCGGTGCGGTGCGAGGCCAGGTACAGCGCCACCGCTCCCGCGACGTGCGGGGTGGCCATGGAGGTGCCCGACAGGGTCGTCGAGGACGTGTTGTCCCACCAGACGGCCGACGTGATGTCCGTGCCGGGCGCGAAGATGTCCACCAGCGGACCGTAGTTGGAGAAGTCCGAGCGCCGGTCGTCGCTCTGGGTGGAGCCCACGGTGATGGCGGTGCCCACCCGGGCCGGCGAGTGCTTGGAGGCGTCCTCGTTGTTGTTGCCCGCCGCGACGGCGTAGGTGATGCCCTTCGCGATCGAGTTGCGGACCGCCGTGTCGAGCGCCGGGTTGGGCAGACCGCCCAGGCTCATGTTGGCCACGGCCGGCTTGACGGCGTGCTTGGTCACCCAGTCGATGCCCGCCACCACCTGGGCGGTGGTGCCCGAACCGCTCGCGTCGAGCACGCGCACGGCGACCAGCTTGGCCTTCTTGGCCACGCCGAAGGTGGCGCCGCCCACGGTGCCCGCCACGTGCGTGCCGTGCCCCTGCTCGTCGTCGGCCGGCGTGCCCGGGGCGATCGCGTCGTAGCCCGACCTGGCGCGGCCGCCGAAGTCTCGGTGCGTGAAGTTGATGCCCGTGTCGATGATGTACGCCGTCACGCCCGAGCCGGCGGTGGTGGGGTACGTGTACTTCTTGTCCTGGCCGGGCTTGCGGCGCCGGTCGATCCGGTCCAGCCCCCACGAGGGCGGTACGGGCTGCGTGGTGTCGGCGTGGACGAGGCTGTCCTGGACGACCTGTGCCACCGCCGGGTCCGCGGCCAGCCGCCGGGCCTGCGAGGCGGTCAGCTCCGCCGCGTAGCCGTTGAGCGCCGAGTCGTAGGTCCGCGTGATCTTCCCTGAGTATCGCTCGACGACCGAACGGCCCTGCGGCGACTGCGACTTCGCGCCGGCGTCCTTGAGGATCACGAGGTATCTGCCGGGCACGGTGCCCGGCGCCCCGGCGTTGACGACGACCCCCTCGGGCGGCGGTGCCGCCTCGGCCTGGGCCGCCAGGCCCGCGGAGAGCAGCGTCGCCGCGGCGACGGCGAGCACGGCGAACCGTCGGTGCCCGGAACGGTTTTGGGCATGCATGAAGGAACTCCCCCCTGGGACCCCCTGCCGGTCCCGTGAGAGGCAAGAGTGTCTGTTCGGCCTGCCCTCCGGCAAGGGGCCTTCCGGCGAGCCGCGTCCTCAATCCACCATCCATGACGAGGAGTTGGTGCATCGAGCGCGGCGCTGACGTGCTGCGGGGCGGTCCGGCCTGTCGGCGCCGGGGCCGCCTGGTCGCACACGTGTGCCCCTGGGGGGTCCGGGCGGTCGTCTCGCCGTCCGGACGTGCGCCGGCCCAATCCGGCCGGGTCGGGCCGGGAGGTGGGCGACGGGGGAGGCGTTCATTACACTGCACGGGGTAGTGCACATGTGGTGAGGGGCAGGAGGACCGGATGGGAACGGAAGGGCTCGCTCCGGCGGGTGGGTCGCGTCGCCCGGAGAAGCGGGAGGCGATCGTACGGGCGGCGGCGCTGGTCTTCGGCCGCGAGGGCTACGCGCGCGCGAGCGTCGACACGATCGCGGCCGAGGCGGGGGTGTCGAAGCGGACCGTCTACAACCACTTCGGCGACAAGGAGACCCTGTTCCTCACGGCCTCCGTCGAGACGGCCGGTGAGCTCACCGAGCACATCGCCGCCCTCGCCGACCGGCACCTGCGCAAGGTCGTGGACGTACGCGTCGACCTGGCGGACTTCGCGGTCGACCGGGCCCGGGCGGTGCTGGCGCTCGCCGACAGCTACGCGCTGCCCCGGGCCATCCGTGCCGAGGCCGCGAACCTCCCGCCCGACGTCCTCAAGGCGTGGCTGGAGGCGGGCCCGGTGGCCTCGGTGCGCGACCTCGCCGCACACCTCGAGCGGATCGCGGGGCTCGGGCTCCTCGCCGTCGACGATCCGGTGCTCGCCGCCGAGCACTTCAACCTGCTGACCTTCAGCGGCGCCGCCGACCGCTCGTTCTGGGGGGCCGTGCCGCTGCCGGACGAGGAGCTCGTGCGGATCGCCACGGCGGGGGTGGACACCTTCCTGCGCCTGTACGGAGCCGGTGCGGCCGGCGCCTGAGGGGCCGGACCCGGTTCGGGCCGGGTGCGGCGGGGTCGGCCCCGCCGCACCCGGCCCTCCGGCCGTGATGCGCCGTCAGGTCCCGTCGGGGGCGTCCGACGGGACCCGACGTGGGGGCGCCCCGGGGGGGGGGGGGGGGCGCCCCCCCGCGGGCCCCCCCCGGGGGGGGGGGGGTGTTGTGGGGGGGGGGGGTGATGATGCGGGCCGCGCCGGGCCGGGGAGGG
>NZ_JBIVNX010000016.1:66375-129688 GCF_044753805.1 Streptomyces sp. NPDC093225 | reverse complement strand
GGGGGGGGGGCCGCCCCCCCGCCCCCGCCCCCGGGGGGGGGCGGGCCGGGCGGGGCGGGGGGGGGCCCCCCCGGGGCCCCCCCCGGGGCCCGGGGGGGGGGGCGGGCCCCCCCCCACGACCGCTCAGTGCCAGAGCTGGTAGCGGCTGTTGTTCTCGTCGTGCGTGTAGATGCTCCTGCCGTCGCCGTCCAGGTACTGGGCGGGACCGTTCGAGGGGCTGGTGGCCTTGTGCTTGAGCTTCCAGCCCTCGCTGGTGCGGACCTCGTACCAGCGCTGGTAGTCGTTGCCGTTGCACCTCTCCACGTACACGTCGTGGTCCCAGTAGGCCGTGAGGCAGGCGTCCGTGTTCTCCTTGGTCTTGAGCGAGTAGGTGCCGTCGTTGCTGTTGTAGACCTCGTACCACTGCGCGCCGTACGAATCGCAGCCGTCGTAGAACCGGACGTCGTTGGGGTGGAGGGGGATCAGGCTGTCGAAGCCGAGGCACTTGCCGGAGAACTCGTGCTTCCAGGTCACCCAGCCGTCGGCGTGGGCCGAGGTGGTGAGTCCGACGACGAGGGCGGCGGCGGCGCCGGCGGTGGCCAGGGCCCGAGCGATGCGCTTCATGGATCTCCGTAGGTCGGTGGTGGGAGTGGATCACGGGTCGGTCGACGCCCGGTGCGCGCCGGGGCGCACGGCGGGTGGTGGGGCGGAGTTCGGGCGGTGTCCCCGAGGCGGCGTGACGCGGTCCGGGTTCGGGGCGGGTGGGGCCGTTCCTGTACGGGGTGGTGGTTCCCGTGCGGGAACGGCCGGTCCTGCCCTCCGGCTGGTGCGGCGGGACCCGGTGGGGACGACGGAACAGTAGGGGCCGGGCGGGGGCCGCGGGTCGGTCCGGCCGTCCCCGGGACGTCCCGGGGACGCGGCACCTGTCCCGGGACGCCGGCCGGGGCGTCCCGCGCGCTGTCCCGGGACGCCCCGCCCAGCAGCCCGTTCGGTCCCCGTCCTGACGCCCGCGAGCAAAGTGCACTCGTCGGTGTACAAAGTGCACTGCACGGTGTAGTTTCATTTCTGCGGGGAGGGACACCGGCCCCGCAGACCGGAAAGCACCCGCACCTGTCGGAAGGAAACGTCATGCCCGTCGCCACCGTCGGCACCGCCCGCATCCCCTACCGCGTCGTCGGTCAGGGCCCCGCCCTCGTCCTCGTCCACGGCACCGGACCCGGCTCGATGATGTGGGACCACCTGGTCGACGCCTTCGCCGACCGCCACACCGTGATCCTCCCGGAGCTGTCCGGCAGCGAGGCCGCCGAGGACGACGGCGGCGCGCTGACCGTCGACCTGATCGCCGGTCAGGTGGAGGCCGTCATCGAGGACGCGGACCTGGGCCCCGCGGACGTGATGGGCTTCTCCCTCGGCGCCCCGCTGGCGGTCGCCGTCGCGGCCCGGCGCCCCGACCTCGTACGCCGCCTCGTCGCGGTGGCGGGCTGGAGCCACCCCGACGACGAGTACCTGCGCAACATGATGACCGTGTGGCTGCAGATCGCCGACAACCCCGAGGCCTTCGGCCGTTACGCCACCCTCACCGCCTTCAGCCGCGGTCACCTGCAGGGCATCGGCCGCGAAGCGGTCGAGCTCAACACCACCTTCATGCGGCCCACCCCCGGCGTCCTGCGTCAGATCGACCTCAACCTGCGGCTGGACGTCCGTGACCTGCTGCCCCGCGTCCGGGCCGAGACCCTGGTGATCGGCTGCGCCCAGGACGCCACCATCCCGGTGGCCAACCACCGCGAGCTGCACGCCGGGATCCGCGGCAGCGAGTACGCCGAGTTCGACACCGGCCACATCGTGGTCTTCGAGCAGGCGGAGGAATTCACCAAGGTGGTCCGCGACTTCCTCACCGTGTGAGCCTCCCCGACCAGGTCCAGGTCCAGGTCCAGGTCCAGGTCCAGGACCAGGAACCCGGGACGGAGACCTGAGCCGCCCGAGACGCCGGCCGTCCCGAGACACGAGCCGACCCCGGACCCGAACCGAGCCCGAAGCCACCCACCAACGCCACCACGCCCCAAGGAGCGGAACCGCCATGTCCTCGACCGCGCCCACCCCGGACACCGCCGAGACCCCCTGGCAGGGGGCGCGGCTCGACCTCGACGCCTACCTGGCACGGATCGGCTACGACGGCCCGCGCACCGCGACCCGGCAGACGCTGTTCGACGTGTACCGGGCGCACCTGACCACGATCCCGTTCGAGAACTTCGAGATCATGCTGGGCCGGCCGATCCTCCTCGACCTGCCCGCCCTCCAGGACAAGTTGGTGCGGCGCCGGCGCGGCGGCTACTGCTACGAGCATGTCCTGCTCCTCGCCGCCGCCCTCGAGGCCCTCGGCTTCACCCCCCGGGGCCTGCACGCCCGCGTCTCGCTGGGTGCCCGCAGACCCCTGCCCGCCACCCACGCGCTGCTCGCCGTGCCGGCGGCCGAGGTCCCCGGAGGTCCCGTCCGGACCTGGCTGTGCGACGTCGGCTTCGGCAGCGGTCCGCTCACCCCGCCCGAGCTCGTCGACGGGGCCGAGGTCTCCACCGGGGGCTGGTGGTTCCGCCTGGAGCGCACCCCCGACCCGTCCGGCACCGACCTGTGGACGCTGTACGACGGCGGCGAGGACGGCCGCCGGAACGAGGACGGCCGCCTCGACCGGCACCATTTCACCCTCGCCCCGCACCACGCCGTGGACTACGAGGTGGGCAGCCACTACGTGAGCACCCATCCCCGGTCGCCCTTCGTGACCCGGCCCTTCGCGCAGAAGTTCACCGCGGAGGCGGCCTACCGGATCGACGGGACGGCCTGGAGCGTACGCAGGCCCGACGGCTCGGTCGTCACGACCGAGGTCACCGCGGACGACCTCCCGGGCATCCTGGAGCGTCTCGGCATCGTCCTCGACACCGCGGACATCACCCGCCTCCGGGAACTGGTCGAGCCCTCCGCCCAGGAGGCGGAGGGCTCGCGCCCGGGCGGTCGGGGACCCCTCAGGCCCGCGGGGTGAGCTCGGCCATCTCGCTCCAGCCCTGCCCCGGCACCTCCACGTGGATGATCTCGGGCTTGGTGGCGATGGCGCCCGCCATCACCTCCATACCGGCCTTGAAGTGGTCGGAGGCGACGTGCGCCGCGCCCGCCGCCGCGTCGGCGAAGCCCTCGAGCAGCGTGTACTGGTTGGGGTCGTCGACACTGCGCGACCAGTCGTAGAAGAGGTTGCCCGGCTCGCTGCGCGTGGCGCGGGTGAAGTCGTCGACGATGGCGAGCCAGTCGTCGCCGTGCTCCGGGCGGACGGTGAACCTGACGGCGATGAAGATCATGCCGTCCAGCCTGGCATCCGGCGCCCCGCGAAGCACGCCCGCCGCCGCGGTTTTCCGGCCCTGCCGGAAAACCGGCCGGTCGCGAAGTCGGCCGGCACCACCGCCGCCAGAGCCCGCCGCCAGGACCCGCCGCCGTCACGGCCCGGCCCGCCTCACAGCCGGCCGGCCGCCGCCTCCGCCAGGGCCCGCCGGACCGCGTCCGGCCGGCGCCCGTACTCCGCCGTCGGCAGCGACACCGACAGCGCGTGCACCGCGTCCGTCCCCGCCCCGGCCGCCCCCGGCAGGGCGAGCGCCAGGCAGGTGTACGCGGGGTCGGCCTCACCGATCGAGACCGCGAAGCCCTGCCCCCGGACCCGCGCCAGCTCCGCCTCCATCCGCTCGGCCGAGGTGATGGTGGCCGGGGTCAGCCGGGCCATCCCGTGCTCGTCGAAGTACCGCCGGCGCAGCGCCCGTGGCAGCTCCGCGAGCAGCGCCTTGCCGTGCGCGGTGGCGTGGGCGCGCAGCTCGCGGCCCGGGGCGAACGGGTTGGCCGTGTCGGTCACCGGGGCCGTGGTGTCCACCACCGTGATCCGGCCGCCCTGGTACGCCGTGTGGTAGGCCTCGCCGCCGGTGGCCCGCCGCACCCGGGACAGCAGTTCGGCCATGCCGTCCGCCCGCCCGTCCGCGGTCCCGAGGTGCCGGCGGAGCGCCCGGTGCAGCCCGGGGATGCGCGGCCCGGGCACGTATCCGAGCGGCGTCCGGGTCAGGTACCCGCGGTCGGTGAGCGGCCCGAGCAGGTGGTACGCCGTGGACAGCGCGCACCCCACCTGCCGGGCCAGTGCCTTGGCGCTCACCGGGCCGGGCGCCTCGGCCACCGCGTCCAGCACGGCCAGCGCCCGGTCCACCGACTGCGGTCCGCCCTGCGGCATCCTCGCCCCACCCCCGTGCTCGGGCCCGTTCCCGGCCCCCGACCCTACGCGACCGAGGGCCGGTCGCCCTTCCCCCCGTCGTAGCCGCGCTTGTTGGCCAGGCGCACGGTAACGGTCCGGTCCGGGTTGCGCTGCGAGACCTCGAAGGGGCCCGCGACGGGGACGTCCGGGAAGGCGTACCCCTCCGGCACGTCGGTCTCGACCAGGTAGTACGAGCCCGCGACCAGCGCGTCGAAGGTGCAGGCCCCCTGGTCGTCGGTGGCGCAGCCGTCGTCCACGAGCAGGTCCCGGCCGGTGCCGCGGTTCTGGAGGCCGGGCGTGCCGTTGGTCTCCCGCCACAGCGCGAAGACGGCGCCGGCCAGTGCGCGGCCGGTCTTCGCGTCGGTCTTCAGCAGCAGGATCCGGCCCTCGTACGGGGGCTCCGGCGGCACGTGCCGGGTGTTGGGGGCGGTGATCGCCACCCCGTCCGCCGCGTTGTCCGCGGACAGCACCAGCGGCCCGAAGACGCGCAGGTCGGGGAGGTCGTACCCGGTCGGCGCGGCCGTCTCCTGCCAGTAGTAGGTGCCCAGCGGCAGCTCCGACGTGCAGCTGCCGTCGCCGCTCGAGGTCGTGCAGGTGGTCACCGAGGTGTCCGGCGCCGTCCCGTCGGTCTGCAGCCCGGGGGTCCCGTTGGTCTCGCGCCACAGCGTGAAGGCGGCGCCGCCCAGCGGCGCCCGGCTCTCCGCGTCGACCTTGAGGACCCGGACCCGGCCGGTGGTCGGCCCGGGGTCGGGGGTGCGGGTGTTGGCCGCGGTCACGGAGACGCCCGCGCTCGCGTTCTCCTCGGTCAGCGCCGGCAGGGCGAAGACCGCCGGGTCCGGGAGGGAGTACCCGTCCGGGGCCGCCGTCTCGCGCCAGTAGTAGGTGCCCAGCGGCACCCGTCGTACGCAGATGCCGTCCGTGGGCGTCGTACAGGCGTCTCCCACCGGGGTGTCCGGCGTCGGCCCGCCGGTCTGGAGGCCGGGCGTGGCGTTGGTCTCGCGCCACAGCTCGAAGCGCGCCCCGGCCAGCGGCGCCCGGGTCCCCGCGTCCTCCTTGAGGACGGAGACGTCGCCGAGGGTCGGCTCGGGCTCGTCCCCGCACGCGGGCAGGTCGCCGTTGAACGGGTACGCGTGGAACTCGACGCCCGAGGTGGCCGAGGTGTGGGTGAGCCCGCCGGCGGTGAAGAAGCGGCCGTTCATCCCCGGCAGGGACACGGTGGCCTGGGACGAGCCCTGGCCGATGAGCACGCTGCCCTGGAACTGGCCGGTGCCGGTCAGGTTCACGGTGGTGGCGTCCGGGAAGTTCCACAGCAGCCGGTCCCGGTACGGGCTGTCGCCGACGTACGTGTTGATCGTGCGCGTCGCGCCGAGGACGTTGACCAGGATCGTCGAGCCCGCGGGGATGCCGCGGAACTCCAGCCCCTGCTGCCCGCCGGTGGCGCCCACCATGTCGAAGTCGACGTTGAAGACCTGCAGTGCGGAGGTGCCGTCGCCCGTGAAGACGGTGGCGGACCCGTTGTTGGCCGCGGTGCCGGTGCTCGGGCGCGGGCCGTCGCCGACCCGCGCGTAGCACCTGCTCGCCGCGGTCAGGCGGGGCGCCAGCCCGGCGTACGGGAGGGCCGCGCCGGTGTCCCGCACCGGCGTGCCGGTCGCCACCCCGGTGAGTGCGCCGGCGTGCCGCACCACTCCGCCGTCCGCGAGCAGCCGCTCGCCGGCCGCCACGGTGACGTCGCCCCCGGTGGTCAGGAAGTCCGAGCCGAGCGGCGGCCGCACCAGTGAACCCGCGCCCACGATGCCGACGTTGTACACACTGCTGCCGGCCGGGTCCTTGTCCTGGTCGAAGTCGCCCAGCACCACGACCTTGCCCTCGGCCTCGGCGGCCCGGCCGCGGACCCTGAAGTCCCCGCCGACGAAGATGCTGACGTTGCGGTCCTCGCCCTTGGCCTCGGTGCCGACGGACACCGCGGGGAACGGGTCGGGGCACCGGCCCGGGATGCAGGGCCCGAGCCCGCCGGGCAACGCCGCCGCGGCGGCCGCCCGCCCCGGGACGCCCGCCGCCGGCCGCGCCGCGGTCCCGTCCGGGCCGGCGCCGGCCGCCAGTGCGGGCGTGGTGGCGGCCAGTACGGCCCCCGCGGCGAGCCCGAGCGCCCAGCGCGGCACCGGTGCGCGCCGTCCGTCCCTCATGTGTCCGTGCATCTGGTGGTCTGCCCTCGCGTCTTCTCGTACGTCGTCCCGGTCGCCCTCGCGGACCGGCCGGCCGCCCGCCGGGCCCGCTGTGGGGGTGGGCGCACGGGGTGCGGTGCGGTGGCTGCCAGGCTGCGGCCCGGTGTCCGGGGCGGAGCCGGCCGACACTCCCCATACGCCCGTCTTCCGCTCCCGCGTCACCCGCCCGGGTCCGTCCGGCCCGGGCCGGCGGGCCGGGTCCGACCGGCCTCGCGACGGCGAGCGCCACCACCGCGTAGATCATGTGAGTGGTGTGAATGGTGCTAATCTCATTGGCGTCATGCTGCTGAGACTGGACGCCGCCGACGGAGCCCCGCTGCACGAGCAGGTCGCGGGCGCCGTCCGGCGCGCCGTCGCCGAGGGCGAGTGCGCCCCCGGTGACCGGCTGCCGCCGGCCCGGGACCTCGCCGCCGCGCTCGGCGTCAACGCGAACACCGTGCTGCGCGCGCTGCGCACCCTGCGGGACGAGGGCGTCCTGGAGTTCCGGCGCGGCCGCGGAGTGACCGTCGCGGCCGGCGCCGACCGGCGCTCGACGCTCCTCGACCAGGTGCGTGGGCTGGTGGCCGACGCGGCCCGGCTGGGCTACAGCAGGACCGACCTCATCGAGATGATCAGGGGGCTGTCGTGACGGACCGCGGGGGGCGCGGCGCAGCCGCGGCGGGAGGCGGCGCAGGGCGTTCGCCGGCCGGGGGTGCGGGGGGCTCGCGGGCCGGCGGGCCCGGTCGGACCGGAAGCCCGCGCCCGGCCGGAGACCCCCGATGGACCGCGGTGGCCTGGGCCGCCGGCGTCGGTGCGGTGCTCGCCGGGCTGCCGCTCGCCGTCGGGGGCCGGCTCCCCGACCGGCTCGCCACGCACTGGGGCGCCGCAGGACCGGACGGCTCGATGCCGCTGTGGGCGGCGGCGCTCCTCCCGGCGCTGTCGTGGGCCGTCCTCGTCCTGTCCGTCGGGCTCACCGTCCGGCGCGGTGCCCTGCCGGCGCGTGGCGGGCTCGGCGCCGTCCTGCCCGCGGCGGCGGTGTTCCTGACCGGCGTCCAGGCCGCGGTCGTGCGCGCCAACCTGGACCGGGCGGACTGGCGGCAGGCCGGATCCGTGGCCGCCGGGGTCGCGATCGGCGCCGCGTCCGCGGTGCTGGCCGGGGTGCTCGGGTGGGCGGCCGCCCGGCGCGGCGCGGGGCCCGGACCCGCACCGGCGGTCGCGACCGCACCGGGGGACGCAGCCGCACCGGGGGACGTACCCGCCGCCGGACCGGCCGTGGAACTGCCCGACGGGGCCCGCCTGGTCTGGCTCTCGCGCACCTCGAACCGCTGGCTGTCCCTGCTGGGCGTGGTCGCGGGCGTGGTCGCGTTCGCCGCCCTGGCGGCCGCCGCGGCGGGGGCGACGGACGCCGCCTGGGCGGTGGGCGCGCCCTTCGCCGTGGTTGCGCTGGCCGGGGCCGGCTGCTCCTCGGTGACCGCGCGCGTGACCGAGCGGGGGCTGGAGGTGGCCTTCGGACCGCTCGGCCGACCGGTACGCCGCTGGGCCGTCCAGGACGTCGCCGCGGCCCGGGTCGAGACCCGCCGGCCCGTGCAGGTCGGCGGCTGGGGATACCGCCTCAGCGGTCACGGCACCACGGTCATGCTGCGCGCGGGGGAGTGCCTGGTGGTCAGCCCGCGCACGGGCGCGGAGTTCGCCGTCTCCGTCGACGACGCGGCCCGCGGCGCCGCCCTGCTCAACGCCCTGACGGCCCGGCCGCCCGGCTGACCCGGAGGGCCGACCGCGCCGTCTCGGGTCCGCCCTCGCCCCACCCTCGTCTTTGCCTGTGCCTTGGCCTTCGCCTTCGTGGACCACACGTGCGCGGGGAGCCGGTGCCGGATCAGTCCGAGGACAGTCCGGCGGCCGGCTCGGGGTAGTCCTCGACGTCGGTCGGGGACGGGTTCGCCGGGTCGAGGGGGGTTTCCGGCAGGTGGGGCACGCCGATCCAGGCCACCACCGGGCTCGTCGGCGTACGCGAGCCCCCGGTCGGCTCGACCGTGATGCACACGGCGGTGGCCCGGGCCAGCGGGCCGACCAGGCGCAGTTGCCGGTCACCCGAGCCGGCCAGCACGCCCGCCGGCCGGTAGTCGCCGGAGTCGCTGAACCACAGCTCGTACGCCTTGCCCGCGGGCAGCTTCGGAAGCCCGGTCGCGAAGAACGCCGCGGCGTCCCGGTGCCGCGACACCGCCACCGTGGAGCGGCCCGCGGCCACCAGCTCCTTGGTGTTCAGCTGCACGTCCGGAGCCGTGAGCACGTCCGCCACCCCCGACACCTGCTGCTCGGCCCGGCGCACCACCGCGTGCGCGTCCCGCGCCTCGCCGTGCTGCCACAACGCCACCCCGGCCAGCGCCAGTACGGCCGCCACGGCGGCGCCCACGGCCACCGCCACGCGCCGGCGGGTCCGGCGACGGGTGGGGGAGCCCGGCCGCCCCGGCGCCGGCGGGGCGGCACGACCCGTGCCCCGGTGCGGTCGCTCCGCGGCACTGCCGGACGGAGGCGCCCCGGGGGTGGCGGTCGGATGCTCCGCCGCCCCGGCGGTGGAGCGGGCCCCGCCGACCGAACGGGCCCCGCCGACCGGACGGGCCCCGGCGGGCGGCGTACCCGCCCCGGCGCCGTCGGGCGGCGGCTCCGGTGCACCGACGGCGGGCCACCGTTCCTGCGGTACGGTGCCGATCGCGCGCAGCACCCGCCCGCGCAGCGCCGGCGGCGGCTCCGCCTCCAGGCCCGCGCCCAAGCGGGCCGCCACCGCGCCCAGTTCGACCGCTTCCAGGGTGCACTCCGGGCAGGTCGCGAGATGGTCCTCGAACGCCCGCCGCTCGTCCTCGGGCAGCGCGTCGAGCACGTACGCCCCGACCGCGTCGTGCGGCCCGCCGGCGACCATCACGGCCTCCTCAGGCAGTCGCCCAGCAGCCGCAGCCCGGACCGCAGCCGCGCCTTCACCGTGCCCACCGGCTGCGCCAGCGCCGCCGCCACCTCGCGGTGGGTCAGCCCCGCGTAGTACGCCAACACCATGCACTCGCGCTGCGCCCGCGACAGCTCCGCGAGGCAGCGCCCCACCCGCTCGTGCTCCAGGTGCCGCTCGACCTCCTCGACGACCTCGTCGAACGGCCGCTCCCAGTCCCGTACGGCGCTGCGGCGCTCCCGCTCGCCGGCCGCCCGCGCCGACCGCACCCGGTCGACTGCGCGCCGGTGCGCCAGTGTCAGGACCCAGGCCATGGCGCTGCCCCGTTCCGCCCGGAACCGGCCGGCCGTGCGCCACACCTCGACCAGGACGTCCTGGGCCACCTCCTCGGCCTGGGCCACGTCCCTGACCACGGTGCACGCCATCCCCATGACAGGGCGGCTGACCGCCTCGTACAGTCGCGTGAAGGCCTCACGGTCGCCGTCCGCCGTCCGCTCCAGGAGTTCGTCGAGCTCCGACCCCGCTGTTCTGCGGTCCCCCGAGGAGGACCGTTGACGTCCGGCGGACACACTCAGCGCACCTCGTTCCCCTCGTGGACTGCCGGCGACACCGGCCCCCTCCCATGCCAGCACCATTCGCCGGTGGCCGCATCACCGGGGCCGTGTGTGGCCACGGTGATGCGGCCGGAGCCGCGGTCCTCGGGGGTGGACTTCCCGGTCACGTGGCGGACCGGTCGTCCCCAGGGCCGGTCATCCGTTCCAGTCGTCCCCCTGGCCCCAGCGGTCCTTGCAGACCACGTGCCCCTGGACCCAGACCCAGGTCCAGTGGCCGGGGACGTACACCCAGGTCCAGTGGCCCTTGTCGTGGTGCTTCCACTCCCAGTGGCCGTCGTGCCACCTGCCGTCGTCGTCCCGGTGGCCCTGCTTCCAGTCACGGTCCTGGGACCAGTCGCCCCTGACCCACTTCTTCTCCCAGTGGCCCTTGATCCACTTCTTCTGCCAGTGCCCGTGCTTCCACTCGCACCGGTCGGACCTGTCGTGGTCCTTCTGCACCGCCGCGGTCCCCGTGGCCGGAGCGGCCGTGGCCGCACCGATCCCGGCCGCAGTGGCGCCACCGGCGAGCAGACCCGCGGCGGCGACGCTGACCATCAGCCGTCGGACTCCGAGCTTCCCGGTCATGGCCGGCACCTCCTCGTCTTCCTTGGTCTTCTTCCTTCGTCTTGCTTCCGGTCCGCCCCGGGGGAGCGACCCGCGGGGTGTACCAGTGATTCGTAGCCGAGGGGGCCGGCGGACGGCCCCGGCGACGAGAATCTCCCCGGACCGCCCCCTCACTCACCTTTCTGAATAGTCGCATTGTTGAGTATCGTCGGGCGCATGACCGGCACCCCCGCGCACTACCAGCGCTACGTCGCCCTGGGCGACAGTCAGACCGAGGGCCTCGGGGACGGCGACGACAGCACCGGCCTGCGCGGCTGCGCCGATCGCTTCGCTGAGCTCCTCGCCGCCCACGAGCCCGGCCTGCGGTACGCCAACCTCGCCGTGCGCGGCCGCCTGGCCCACCAGGTCCGCGAGGAGCAGTTGGCCCCCGCCCTCGCCCTCCGCCCCGACCTCGTCACGGTCGTCGCCGGGGTCAACGACCTGCTGCGACCCGGCTTCGATCCCGACGCGGTGGCCGGCCACCTGGAGGCGATGTACGCCGCCTTCGCCGCCCAGGGCGCCCGTGTGGTCACCGTGACGTTCCCCGACGTCACCCGCCTGGTCCCGCTCGCCCGGCCGCTCGGCACCCGGGTCGACGCCCTCAACGACTGCATCCGCGCGGCGGCCGGGCGGCACGGCGTCACGCTCGTCGAGATCGGCCGGCACGCGGTGGTCACCGATCCCCGCCTGTGGAGCGTGGACCGGCTGCACGCCAGTCCGCTCGGGCACGAGCGCATCGCGGCCGCCCTCGCCCACGCCCTGGGCCTGCCGGGCAGTGACGACGCATGGACCCGTCCGCTGCCCGCCCCCGCCGTCCCGCGCCCGACCGGCTGGCGGGCCGCGCCGGGCGAGCTCCGCTGGGCGGCCGGCTTCCTCGGCCCGTGGCTGCTGCGCCGCCTGCTCGGCCGCTCGTCCGGTGACGGCCGCACCGCCAAGCGACCCCGGCTGCTGCCCTTGCGCGCCGAAGGGGTCTGAGTTCCGCAGGAGTTGGCGACGGTGGTGGCGGTGGCGGTGGCGGCGGCGGTGGTGGGGCGGCTGCGGGCCGCGCGGCCGACTCAGGCGTACCTGATCGGGCAGCCGTGCCGCAGTGCGTACTCCGCGGCCCGCAGGTAGAGCGCGATGTGGAAGGCCGCGTCGAGGTCCCGGCTCCAGGGGCCCGGCCGCGCCCGGGCCAGTTCCGCGGCCCCGCCGTCCAGGAACCACGCGGTCAGGGCGAGTCGGGTGCCGGCGGAGGGGACCTCGGCGGGCAGTGACACGGCCAGCGCCAGTCGGCGTGCGGCCGCGCGTGCGGCCTCGGCTCCCGCCACCACCGCCTCGTCGGAGAACGAGGACGTGACCGGCAGCCGTAGCGCCTCGGTCAGCGGCAGGGGGACCAGCACCGTCCAGCCGCACACGGCATCGTGCTCCGCCGGCGTCAGGTGCGCGGCACACAGGGCCGTGAACCCGTCCGGGCCCGCGACCAGCTTCTCCTCGAAGCCGGGTTCCGGAGCCGGCGACCGCCGGCGGCCCTGGCCCGTCGGCCGCGGCCACCACGCGCGGCGGCGCCACCGCCCGGCGGGTGGCGGGCCCGATGCTTGCGCGGGTTCGGAGGGGAAGGAGTACGGGGGCAGGCCGCGCCGCGCGAGTTCCGCGTCCAGCGCCGCCGCGAGCGACCGCTGACCCTCGTCGTCCTCGCCCTCGTCGTCCTCGTCCTCGTCCTCGTCGTACTGGCCCTGGCGGTACGGGGCCTGGTCGTACTGGTCCTCGGGCCCGGCCTCGTTCGGCGGGGCGCAGTCGTCGCCGCGCCAGTCCCGTTCGTGGACGCCCACGAGATAGATCCCCATGCCCGGACGGTAGGGGGTGGCGCTGACAGCGGTGGCGCTGACGGCGGTGGCGTCGGCAACGGGCCGCCGGGGTCGGGAGGGGGTCCCGGGCCGCTCAGTCCTCCTCGGCGCGCAGCTGGTCGGCCGCCTCCTGGTACGCCGTCGTCGCCCGGGCGAAGTAGTCGAAGAGCACGCCGAGTTGCTCGGGCGAGTAGTCGCCCAGGATCTGCGCGATCCGCTGCCGGGCCGGGGCCATCACCCGGTCGAGCTCCGCGGGCGCACCCACCGGCTCGACGAGCACCTTGCGCCGGTCGCCGGGCGCGGGCGCCCGGCGCACGTACCCCGCCTGCTCGAGGCGGTCGACCAGACGGGTGGTGGGTCCCGTCGTCAGGCCCGTGCGCGCCCCGAGCTCGCCGGGCGTCATAGCCCCCGAGAGCTCCAGGATGTTCAGCGCGTACAGGTCCGTCGCGCCCAGGTCGCAGGCCCGCGCCCCGGCGTGCCCGTGCAGCATCACGGCGCTCAGGTAGCGCCGGTATACCTCGCTCGCGTCGGAGCGCATCCCTGCCGTTGACATCAGCCGACCCCATCCCTAATCTCTTCCTCAAGGAAGAGAAATCTTCGAAGAAGTAACTTCATGTGCGAAGTTACCATGGGAGGGACTGGCCATGACCACCACCCGTACCGCCACCCGTACGGCCACCTCTGCCTCCGCCGCCGCCGACCACGAGGCCGTCCGCGCCCTGCTGCGGCGCAGCACCGAAGCCTGGGGCCGCGGCGACGGCGATGCCTACGGCGAGCAGTTCACCGCGGACGCCACGGACGTGACCTTCGTCGGCACCGTCTACCACGGGGGAGCCGAGATCGGCCGCGCCCACCAGGTCCTGTTCGACTCGTTCCTCAAGGGCACCCGCCTCACCGTCGAGATCACCGACCTGCGCTTCCTCGGCGCCGACGCAGCCGTGGTCGTCACCCGCGGCGCGGTCCACAAGGGCGCGGAGCCGAAGCGTCTGGACAAGCTGGCCACGTACACGGTCGTGCGCGAGGCGGACGGACAGTGGCGGATCGCCGCCGTGCAGAAGACCGCCCACCGCCGCCTCATGGAGGCCTTCTCCTTCCGTGCCAAGCCCGCGACCCGGCCGGCCGGCCGCTGAGCCGCTCCCCCCGCGCCGCCGGCCGGGCCGGTTCCCCGCGCGATGCCCTGCCCGGGCGCTGGGGTCGGGTCAGAGCCAGAGCCAGAGCCAGATCAGGGCCCGGGCCAGGTGTCAGGGGGTCAGGCGGCGGCACAGGAGTGCGTCGGGGGTACCCCGGCTGCCGACGCGGGTGGTGAAGGCGATCCCGGCCGCGTACTCGTCCGCCCCGCACTGGCCCTTGTAGCTGCCGTACGCCCAGTCGCCCCCGAGGTCCCCGGCCGGCCGGTTGTCGCCGCGGTCGAACCACACCGTCCGTCCGGCCGTGCCCAGGGCCGTCCGGGACGGCGCGCACAGGGCCGCCGAGACGCGCTCCCCGCGCCGGCTGTACCCGATCAGGAACTGGCCCGTCGGGCACTGGAACTTGGTGTACCCCGACGCCCAGTCCCCGCCACCGGGGACGAAGCGCTCGTCGCGCACCACGGTCTGCCCGCCGTCCGCCGCCCGCAAGTCACCGGCCCCGGTGTCGGTGCACAGCCCGCGGCCGCCCGTGTGCCCGAGGCCCGCCAGCCGCAGTCCGTCCGGGCAGGCCGCCTTGCGGGCGCCCGAGTCCCAGTCGCCCTCGGCCCGGGCCCGGAGCGACTGGACGAAGTCGGAGTGGTCGGTGTTCAGCTGCTGCCACACCGGAACGCGGGCCACCTGGCCCGTCCGCTCCGGCCCCGCCAGCAGCCGCTGCCACGCCGCGCCGCGCCAGTCGCCGGCGTCGAGCATCCCCGACCGGGTGCCGGACGGCCCGTACCGCAGCATGGCCCAGCTGTCGTGACCCTCCCAGCCCACCAGTGGCCAGTAGGCGAAGTCCGCGTCGGCGGCGACGAGTTCGTCGGTCATGTTCCCGAACCAGGCGCGCGGCTTCGCGCCCGTCTCGTCCGATCCGATGCCGAACTCGCTCACCCACACGGGCGCGGTGAAGTGCTTGCCGCTCTCCGCGGAGACGAAGAAGGCCTGGTCGTACAGGACCTGGTGCAGCTCCTCGCGGGAAAGGTCCTGGTAGCGCGGGTCGTGGGTCTCGCCGAGGCCGGTCGCGCCGCTGTGGTTCGGGCCGGTGTACCCGTAGAAGTGCGCCGAGTAGACCAGCTTGCCGGAGCGGACGAGGGCGTGGGAGAGCGTGCGGGCGGGGGTGAGGGTGGGCCGGCCGTGGGCGAAGCCGTCCACGGGGATGCCGGTCCAGTTGATGCCCTCGATCACGACGAGCAGCTCGGGGTTGGCCTCGGTCAGGATCCGGTCGCCGGCCTCCTGGGCCGCCGCCTGCCAGTCGTGGTCGTCGCCCAGGCCCCAGTTGGGGTCGTCCCACACGTTGCGGCGCACCTCGTTGTACAGGTCGGCGCCGGCCACCCGCGGCTCCGACCGGTAGCGCCGCGCCATGAACACCCAGTCGTCGGCCCACTGCCGGGTGGACTGCGAGGTGTTCCAGCGCTCGTTGCCGTCGACGCCGCAGCACCAACGGGTCGTGTTGGTGTGGTTGTTGAGGATCACCGCGAAGCCGTCGGCGGCCAGGGCCGCCACCACGGCGTCGTACACCTGCAGCGGAGTCCGGCCCCGCAGCGCCGGGTTGGCGGCCACGGCCGCGTCCGGCACGGGCGCGGTCGCCCGGATCATCTCGTTGGAGAACGGCAGCCGGATGCTGTTGAGGCCCAGCCGGTGGAAGTCCGCCATCAGGGTGGGCAGCGACACGCGGTCCAGGCCCAGCGGAATGCCGTGCGAGTCCTGACCGGCGTGGTGGCTCGCGGGATCCGCGACGTCACCGGATCCGGACCACGAGCCCTGCGCCCCGTCCCAGTTGGCGGCCTTCATGCGGAAGCGGTTGCCGTCGGCGTCGACGACGTACCGGCCGCGGGTCGACAGGGGTGGGCGCCAGGCGGGGGTTGCGGCGGGGGTCGTGGCCGCGGCGACCGTCGTGCTTCTGAGGGAGGTCGCGCCGGCGGGCGTTGTGGTTGCGGAGGGGGCCGAGCCGGCGGGCGGTGCGGCCCCCGCCGCCGTCCCGGCTGCCGCCAGCCACAGTGCCGCGCCCGTCCCCAGTGCCCGCAGGAACTGCCTCACGAATCCGCCCGCCTCTCGCTCGTCCACCTGTCCGACGGCCGTAAATTACTGGTGAGTTGGGTTAGGCGCCAGAGTCGCGCGCCGGAGTCGTGCCGCAGAGTCGTGCGGCACGTGCAGCGGCCGGCCGGTGGCTGGTCCGGTCGTGGCGGGTGGCGGGTGGCGGGTGGCGGGTGGCGGGTGGCGGGTGGCGGGCTGCGGGTGGTCCGGTGGTGGTGGGTGGTGTGGTGGCGGGTTGCGGGGGGTCAGCCCCGTCTGCGCCGTGCCAGTCGGCCGCCCAGTGCCTGTGCCGCACCTGCGGCGATCGGGAGCAGGGCCGCGCTCAGGACCGGTGACGCCGGTGGCAGCCCGGCCCGGCGCAGGCGGTTCAGCGCCCAGACGCTGTACGGGATCACCACCGTGGGGGAGGTGGCCACGCCGGGGGTGTAGCCGCGGTAGGCGGCGGACTGGGCCATGTGGACGGCGCCGTGCAGCCCGAAGCCGGTCAGCACGGTACGGAAGAACGGGCTGCGGCCGCCGGTGCGGGCACCGTCCGCGGCGGCGGCCGCGATCAGCCCGGCCATGACACCCACGGCGGCGTTGACCTGCGGCTGGGTGAGCTCCATGCGCGCCCAGACCCGCTCCGGAACGCGCGGGAACCGGGCGCGCAGGCGCGGGCCGGCGGCGCGCGACCACGGGGCCATGGTGAGCAGTTCCTCGATGTCGTTGGCCGCCCAGGCGGCGAACAGGCCCCAGTAGACGGCTGGGGGTATGGGGTCGGGGGTGGTGGGGGCGGGTAAGGCAGCGCGCTTTGTGATCTTCATGGGGGTGATCGTCGCACGGTTCGGTGTGCGTACGGGGGTCCCCTCGGTGTGGGGGAGTTCACCGGTGTCGGGGTGGGAGCTGCGAGCACCTGGTTCCGGTGTTGCGGGACCGAGGGGCGCCCGGTCGTGGAAAAGCACGTGCGCGCGTCCCCGTCGGCTCACTACATTCGCTGTGCGCGCCGCCCGCAGGGCGAAGTCGCGTGTCCGTGGATCAGTCTGACGCCGTGTGAAGAGAGGGGAGCCGGGCCATGTGCCGTTGCCGCACCGCCGCGTTCGCTCCCCGGCCCCGGTACGACGTGATCCCGGTGTCCTCCGCCGCGCGGTAACGGCTGCGCGGCCGTCACCGTGTCCCCGTGACGCACCTTCGTGTCCCTGCGTGTCCTGCCTTGCTGCGGGGCCGCCCACCCGCCGTACCCGTGTCCCTGCCGGGTGCTCGTGGCGGGTGTTCACCACCGGGCCGTGGCCCGTCCGGGAATCGCGCTGCCCTGATCACTCTTCGTACGAAAGGCCATGGGCCATGCGCGCCATCGGCACCACCGACCTCCACACCGTCCGCAACCTCGGCATCCTCGCCCACGTCGACGCGGGCAAGACCACCCTCACCGAGCGGATCCTGTTCGCCACCGGCGCCGTCCACAAGCGCGGCGAGGTCCACGAGGGCACCACCGTCACCGACTTCGACGCGCAGGAGCGCGACCGCGGCATCACCATCTTCGCCGCGGCCGTCAGCTGCGACTGGGCCGGGCACCGGGTGAACCTCATCGACACCCCCGGCCACGTCGACTTCTCCGACGAGGTCGAGCGGTCCCTGCGGGTGTTGGACGGGGCCGTCGCCGTCTTCGACGGCGTCGCCGGGGTCGAGCCGCAGAGCGAGTCGGTGTGGCGGCAGGCGGACCGGTACGGGGTGCCGCGCCTGGCGTTCGTCAACAAGCTGGACCGGGCCGGCGCCGACCTCGACGCGGCCGTGGCCTCCATCCGGGACCGGCTGGGCGCCGTACCGCTGGTCGTCCAGCTGCCCATCGGCAGCGAGGACGCCTTCACCGGCGTCGTCGACCTCCTGCGGCTGCGCGCCCTGCGCTGGGACGCGACGGGCGGCGCGTACGACACCGGACCGGTCCCCGACGAACTGCTCGCGGAGGCCCACCGGCGCCGCGCGCAACTGGAGGAGACCGTGGCGGGCCTGCACCCGGGTGCACTGGAGGAGTACTGCGCCACCTCGGCGCTGACCGAGGGGACGCTGGTCCGGGCGTTGCGCGAGCTGACCCTCGCGCGGGAGGCCGTGGTGGTGCTGTGCGGTTCGGCGTACCGGAACCGCGGCGTCGAGCCGCTGCTCGACGCCGTGCTCGCCTACCTGCCCTCGCCCGCGGACGTCCCGCCGGTTCGTGGAACGACGGTCGGCGCCGCGGTGCCGTCAGGGAGCGAGGAGCGGCCCGCCGATCCGGCGGCGCCGTTCACCGCGCTCGCGTTCAAGGTGACCACGACGAGCACCGGCCGGCTGACGTTCCTGCGGGTGTACGCGGGGACCGTCCGCAAGGGCGACCAGGTGCTGGACCCCGGCACCGGGCGCACCGAGCGGATCGCCCGCATCCTGCGCGTCCAGGCGGACCGGCACTCCGAGGCGGAGCGGGCGGTGGCCGGCGACATCGTCGCCGTGATCGGCCCCAAGGCCGCCCGGCCGGGCAGCACGCTGTGCGCCCCCGGCGCACCGGTCGTCCTGGAGGCTCCGGTCACGGCCGAGCCGATGGTCTCGGTCGCGGTGGAGGCGCGGCGCAGCACCGACACCGGCAGGCTGGCCGGGGCGCTGGCCAGGCTGGCGGAGGAGGACCCGTCGCTGGCCGTGCGCACCGACCCCGAGACGGGGCAGACGGTGCTCTCGGGCCTGGGTGAACTGCACCTGGAGGTGGCGGTGGAGAAGATCCGCCGCGAGCACGGGGTGGAGGTGTCCGTGGGCCGCCCGCAGGTCTCCTACCGGGAGGCCGTGGCGCGCGGGGTGCGCGGGCACGTCCACCGGCACGTCAAACAGGACGGCGGCGCCGGCCAGTTCGCGCATGTCGTGATCGACGTCGAACCGCTGGAGGGAGGTTTCGCGTTCGCGTCCACGGTCGTGGGCGGCAGGGTGCCGCAGGAGTACGCGCGGGCCGTCGAGGCCGGCTGCCGCGACGCCTTGGCCGAGGGGCCTCTGGGTGGTCATCCCGTGACCGGGCTGCGGGTGGTGCTCACCGACGGTGCCACGCACTCGAAGGACTCCTCGGAGCTCGCCTTCCGGGCCGCCGGCCGGTTCGCGCTGCGCGAGGCGTTGCGGGCCTGCGAGCTGCGGCTCCTGGAGCCGGTGGCCGAGGTCACCGTCACCGCTCCGGACGACTGCGTCGGCGGGGTGCTCGGCGACCTCGGGGCGAGGCGCGGCCGGGTCACCGGCTCCACCGCCGGAGCCGACGGCGGCCTCGGCGGCGGGGGCACGGCACAGGTCACGGCGACCGTGCCGCTGGCCGAGCTGTTCGGGTACGCGTCCGCCCTGCGCGGCCGCACCCGGGGCCGGGCCACCTTCACGGCCCGCCCGGCCGGCCGCCAGCCCGTTCCGGCCCCGGTGGCCGCGCAGGTGCTCGGCGGGTAGTCCCATCCGGTCCGGTCCTGTCCCATACGGTCCCGTCCCGGCCCGCCCGGGTCCGGACCCGGGCCCGGACCCCGGGGTCCACTCGCTGGCCCCGGGGTCCGGGCCCCGCCCCCGCCCCCGCCCCCGGGGTCGGGGGCGGGGGCGGCCAGGGCTTACCCGTCCCTCGGGTCCGGCCCCGCCCCTCAACCCCGCCCGTGCCGATGGAGGGCCGGTGTGCGTCCGTCCCGCCCCTCAACCCCGTGTGGTGTGTGGGGGAGGCGCTTGAGCCGGTAGGGCAGGCTGGTCCGGAGGCAGGCCCGGGCCTGGGGTGGCCGAAGGCCAGGGCCGAAGGCCCAGGGGTGGGCCTGCCGCAGGGCCTGCAGGCCGTACCGGGTCAAGCGCCGGGGGACCCACACACCACAGGGTGGGAGCCCTCACTCACGTGGAGTGCCTCCCCTCACTCCCGCACCCCCTCACTCCTCACCCGACGCCTCCCCCGCCCGGTGAACCCCCTCCAGCAGCGCCAGTCCCTCCTCCGACAACCGCAGCGCGCCCGCTGCCACGTTGGCCTCGAGGTGGGCGGGGTTGCCGGTGCCGGGGATGGCCAGCACGTGCGGCCCCCGGTGCAGGGTCCAGGCCAGCCGGACCTGTGCCGGGCTCGCCCCGTGCGCCTCGGCCACCGCCAGCACCTCCGGGCTCTCCTCGCCGGTCGTGCCCCCCTCCTTGCCCGCCGCGGCGATCGAAAAGAAGGGCACGAAGGCGATGCCCTGCTCGCCGCAGTGGCGTACGAAGGCGTCCTGGTCGGGGCGGACCCCGATGCCGTACATGTTCTGCACGCACACCACCGGCGCGATCTCCCGCGCCTCGGCGAGCTGCTCGGGGGTGACGTTGGACAGGCCCAGGTGCCGGATCAGCCCCGCCTCCCGCAACTCCGCCAGTACGCCGAACCGCTCGGCGACCGGAGCGGTGCCGAGCACGCGCAGGTTCACCAGGTCGAGGTGGTCGCGGCCGAGCTGGCGCAGGTTCTCCTCGACCTGGCCGCGCAGTTGCCCCGGCCCTGCGTGGTCGAGCCACTCGCCGGAGGGGTCGCGGCCGGGACCCACCTTGGTCGCGATCACGATGTCGTCGCGGTACGGCGACAGGGCCCGGTTGATCAGCTCGTTGGCCGAGCGCAGGGCCGAGAAGTAGAAGGCCGCCGTGTCGATGTGGTTCACCCCGAGTTCGACGGACCGGCGCAGCACGCCGACCGCCCGGTCCCGGTCACCCGGGACCGCGCCCGGCTCGAAGGCCCTGCCGAGTTGGGGCAGGCGCATGGCGCCGAAGCCGATCCGGTTGACCGTCAGGTCGCCGAGGGTCCAGCTGCCCGCGGCCGCCGCGGAGAGGTCGTCAGAAGTCATCCGGTGATCATCTCATCGGCCGCGCACGTCCCGGTCCGCCAGCTCCGCCACTCGTTGGGGTGGACCGCCGGGCGGGTGGCGTCCCCGGGGCACCGGCACCCGGGAGCATGGCGTGCGCTCACCAGCCCGTGCGGGACTTCGGAAGGGACGGACCCGACGTGTCCGAGACAAAGATCAGCATCGACAACACCCTCTGCATCGGCAGCGGCATGTGTGCGCTGACCGCGCCCCGGGTCTTCGGCTCGGACGACGACGGCTTCGGGGAGCTGGCCCCCGACTGGCAGAGCGGCGCCGGGGACCCGATGGTCAAGGAAGCGGTGCGCGCCTGCCCCGTCCAGGCGATCCGGGTCGACGCGGGCTGACGGGACGCCGGGACGCCGGGAGGGGATCCGGCGGGGCCCGACCCTCAGCGTCCCTTGCGCAGGAAGCGGCGCAGCTTCGTCAACGGCCAGGTGTTGACGACGTCGTCGGGCGTCAGCCAGCCCCGCTGGGCCGTCCCCACGCCGTAGCGCAGGTACGCGAGGTGCGTGGTGGCGTGCGCGTCGGAGTCGATCGCGAACTTCACCCCGTACTCGCGGGCCCGCAGGATGTCCTCGTCGCACAGGTCCAGCCGCTCCGGGTGCGCGTTGACCTCGAGTGCCGTCCCGGTCCGCGCGGCCGCCTCGAACACCGCGTCGAGGTCGGCGTCGACGGGCGGCCGGCTGCCGATGCGCCGCGTCGTGGGGTGGCCGATGACGTTGACGTACGGGTTCTCACAGGCCCGGACTAGACGGTGGGTCAGATCCGTGCGGCTCTGCGTGAAATGGGAGTGCACCGACGCCACGCACAGGTCGAAGCCGGCCAGGAAGTCGTCCGGCCAGTCCAGTGAGCCGTCCGGGCCGATGTTCAGCTCCGTGCCGTGCAACAGCCGCATCCCGTGGTGCTTCCGGTCCAGCGCCCGCACCTGCTCGCGCTGGGCCAGCATCTTCTCGTCGGTCATGCGCTGCATGGCGAGGTTCGGGGCGTGGTCGGTGACCGCGTAGTACGCGTACCCGCGGTCGGCCGCGGCCGCGACCATGTCCTCGAGCGGGGCGAGCCCGTCGGTCAGGTCGGTGTGGGTGTGCAGGTCGCCCCGGACGTCCTCCTCGGTGACGAGCTCCGGCAGCTCGCCGCGCAGCCCGGCCGCGACCTCGCCCCGGTCCTCGCGCAGCGTCGGCGGGATCCAGGGCAGGCCGAGCCGGGCGTACACCTCCTCCTCGGTCTCCGACGCGAGGACGTCGCCGCTCTCCGCGTCGAAGATCCCGTACTCGGAGAGCTTGAGGCCGTTGCGGACCGCCAGTTCCCGGGTGCGGATGTTGTGCGCCTTGGAGCCGGTGAAGTACTGCAGGCCCGCGCCGAACGAGCCCGGCGGCAGCACCCGCAGGTCGACCTGGAGGCCCGACTCCGTCCTGACGGACGTCTTCTTGTCGCCGTGCGCGATGACCTCGGCGGTCCCGGGCAGCCGGGTGAGTGCCGTCATGAAGCGTGCCGGGCGCTCCGCGGCCACCAGGACGTCCACGTCCCCGATGGTGTCCCGCATGCGGCGCAACGAGCCGGCGTACGCCGAGTCCCGGCAGCCGGGCAGCTGCGAGAGCTCCGCCAGGATCCGCTCGGCCACGTCCGTGGCGGTGCTGAGCAGGATGCGGTCGCCGGACTGCTCCAGGAGGGCGATGCCGTGCAGGATGTTCTCCTCCGTCCGCTCCCCGAAGCCCTTGAGGTCGCGCAGCTTCTCGGCGTCGATCGCGTCCCGGAGCTGCTGCACGGAGGAGATGCCGAGCTCGTCGTGGAGGACCAGCGCCTTGCGCGGCCCCAGCCCCGGGATCCTGGTCAGCTCGCGCACGCCGGCCGGGATCGCCGCGCGGGCCTCGTCGAGGGCCGGCAGTCGGCCGGTGCCGAGGTAGGCGAGGACCTTCTCGGCGATCGACTTCCCGACGTTCGGGATCTCCTGCAGGCCCTTGGCGTCGAGCCGGGCGACGTCCGCCGGGTACCCGCCGATGGCGCGCGCGGCCTTCTCGTACGAGCGCACCCGGAAGGCGTCCCCGCCACTGATCGCGACGAGGTCGGCGTACTCCTGGAGCACGGCCGCCACGTCGTCGTTGGCCCGGGCCATACCTCCAGGGTGCGCCCGCGGGGAGCGGGGTGCGTTTCGTGGGCGTCGCGGTGGCCGTGGCGGTCGTGGCGCGTGCCGGGGGCGAGGCCGGGGCGGGGGGCGCGGGCCGGGGCGCGGGGCGGCCGGGGGGTGCGCCCCCGGTGCCGCCGCCGGTCGGGGTCCCGGCGTGCCCCGGGCGGCGCCCCCTCGTTGGCCCGTACGGGGACTCGGGAGCCGGGATCCAGGGCCCGGTTCCCGGGTCCGGGGCAGGGACGGACCGAAGGCGCCGTGGCGCTGCGCCCGCGCACCACGGCCTGCCGCCGGCCCGGCACGACCGGCCGGGCAGCCCTACCCCCTGGTAGGTGTGCGCGGGGTGTCAGGCGTGGTCGTACCAGGAGAAGGCGGCGATGCGCCAGCCGTCGGGGGTGCGGACGAACTGGAAGGTCTTCGAGCCCGAGCCCTCGTACGGTTCGCCGTCCAGCAGCCCGGACTTGCGGTACTCGCCGAAGCGGGAGGCGATGTCGCCCGCGATCTCGGTCCGCTCGGAGGTCTCCCACTCCGAGAACTCGACCAGTCGGCCCTCGCCCAGCAGCCGCTCGCGCGGCTCGATGAACTCCTCCACGCCGTACACCCGGTACGACGGGCCGGTCACGACGATCACGCCGCCCGGGACCATCAGCTCGCGGATCCGCGCCACCTCGGCGGCCCGGCCGCCGCGGTTGTCGAAGGCACCGAAGAACTCGGCGGTCAGCGCGTCTATTTCGGCCTTGGGCGACATGGCGCGACAGTAACACGGGCCTCTCGAAGGGCCGGGCGTCCGGACGTCCGGGGCGGTCGACGGGGGACGGACCGGGCCCCGGTCGGCCCGTCCGGCGTACCCGAACCGCGTCCGGTGTGTCCACCAGGGGAGACGGTGGGGCCGGCGTGCATGACGGGGCGGGAAGGAGGGCATGGGAACGCCCGTTCGTCCATAGGGATCAGGACATGGCGTCCGGATCGATCCGCTTCCCGCCGTACGGAGCACCGCATGACCGACACCGCACCGGCCCAGGAGCCGTCCCCGGCTCAGGACCCTTCGCCGGCCCAGGATGCGTCGCCGTCGCCGTCGCCCACGCCCACGGACCCGGGCCGGTCCGCGGACCCGGTCGGAGGTGGCGGTGGCGCCGGTGCGGCTGCGGGGGTGGCTCCGGTGCGGGCCTGGGCGGCGGTCGTCGCGGTCTCGCTCGGCATCTTCTCCCTCATGACCTCCGAGCTGCTCCCGGTCGGCCTGCTGACCCCCGTCGCGGCCGGGCTCGGCGTCTCCGACGGCACGGCCGGACTGATGGTCACCGCGCCGGGCCTGGTGGCCGCCGCCTGTGCGCCGCTGGTGACGGTCGGCACCGGCCGGCTCGACCGCCGACGGGTGCTGTGTGCGCTGATCGCCCTGGTCACCGTGGCCAACGCCACCGCCGCCCTCGCCCCGAACTTCCCGGTGCTGCTGGGCGCCCGGCTGCTGGTCGGCGTCGGCATCGGCGGCTTCTGGGCCATAGCCGGCGGCCTGGCCCTCCGCCTGGTGCCCGCCCACCGGGCCACCCGGGCCACGTCCGTGATCGTCGCCGGTGTCTCCACGGCCTCCGTCCTCGGCGTGCCGGCGGGCACCCTGGTCGGCGAGGTCGACCCCGCGTGGGGCTGGCGGGCCGCCTTCGCCTCGGTGGCCGGGCTCGGCCTGCTCGCCTTCGCGGGGCTGGCCCTGCTCCTGTCGCCGTTGCCGCCCCGCGAGCCCGTCCGCCCGGCGGCCCTGGTGGCCGCGGTCCGCGCGCACGCGGCCGTACGGACGGGCCTCGTCGTGACCCTGCTGGTGGTGACCGGGCAGTTCGCCGCCTACACGTTCGTGCGGCCCGTCCTCCAGGACGTGTCCGGGGTGGCGCCCGGGCTGGTCGGCACCCTGCTGCTCGGCTACGGCGCCGCGGGCGTCGTCGGCAACTTCCTCGCCGGTGCGCGCGGACCCCGCCCCGCCCTGCTGGCGGTGGGCCTGGCCCTGCCGGTGGTGCTCGCCCTGATCGCCGTACTGCGCTCGCCGGTCGCGGGCGGGGTGCTGCTCGTGGGCTGGGGACTGGTGTACGGCGGCGTGTCGGTGAGCGTGCAGAACTGGATGAACCGCGCCGCGCCGCAGGCCGCGGAGGCGGCGTCCTCGCTGATGGTCGCCGTGTTCAACCTCGCCATCGCCCTCGGCGCGGTGGCCGGCGGCCTGACGGTCGACCACCTCGCCACCCGGGCCGCGCCGCTGACCGGCGCGGTCCTGGTCCTGTGTGCGGCGGTCGTCCTCCTGGCCGCCCGCCGCCCGGCCGGACCGCCCCCGGGCGCAGGGGTGAAGCGGCGCGGGGGTGGTACGGCGGGCGGGTGACGGCGGACGCGTGCGGACGACTGCGGACGACTGCGGACGCGTGCGGCTGAGGGCGGCTGGCGGCGCCGCGGCCGTGGTGCGGGTGGCCGGGTGCGTGGCCGTCGTCAGGGAGTGGGGAGGTCCTTGACGAAGACGATGGCGTCGGTCCGGTCGGTGGTGGCGGGGTCGAGCGAGAAGTACGTGTGGTCGGCCGGGGTGCGGGGAGCCGGCCGCTCGTCGAGGGCCGCGGCGAGGAGTGCGGGATCGACGACGGCGCGGGCGTGGGGGAGGGCCGACAGGAGTCCCTCCAGCGTGTCGGGCGGGGGCACGTCGGCGCCTCGGGTGCCGAAGGTGGCGGCGGCGAAGGCGTACCCCTCCTCGAGGCGGGTCGCCATGATCGCCCCGGCGCTCCACCACCGGAGCGGCCGGCCCGCGAACCGGATCTCGCTCCGCTCGCGTTGGAGGTGGCGGTTGTGGGCGAAGGCGAGGGTCGGACCGCGCGGGGACTCGCGGCGCACGATCGCGTCGAGGTGGTCGGCCATGATCGCGTCGCGCAGGGCCATGACGCCCTCGAGGCGGGTGGGCGAGGTGTCGGCCAGGGCGTCGTGGTAGCGCAGGAGGCCGGTGGCGGTCCGGGCATGGAGCCCGGCGAGCCAGCGGGCGTCCGGGGAGGCGACGGCCGCCAGACGGGGGGCCTGCGAGGTCAGTAGGGCGGTCAGGTCGTCCGCGACCAGGCGCAGTTCCCTGGCTTCCGGGGTGCGGCCGACCGACCGGGAGGCGTCCATGAGGGCGGCCGGGTCGGTCCAGCGGGCGTCGGGTCCGAGCAGCTCGTCGAGGGCGCCGGAGGAGAGGGGGAGGGGGAGCTCGACGTGGGCGGAGAGGTGGTCGTGCAGCGCGGTCAGGGACTGGCGGGGCGAGGCGGCACCGGTCATCTCCAGCGGACCGTCGATGCCGTAGAAGCGGAGCCGCTCGGACGCGGGGCGGTCCCTGTTGTAGGAGCGCATCCAGGAGAGGAGCGCGCGGTTGGCGGCCGAGGCGCCGAAGCCGGGGCTGAAGCCGCGTTCCATCGCCTCGTCGAGGGAGCCGGTGCCCTCGGCCACGTACGCGTCGGCGACGAGGGCGGCCAGGCAGTCGCTCTCGATGGCGACGGAGCGGTAGCCCTCGTGTTCCACGAGGTGGCGGAAGAGCTCGTTGCGCAGGTCGAGGAAGGCGTCGACGCCGTGGGTGGGCTCGCCGAGGGCGAGCAGGCGGGTGGCCGGGGACAGGAGCGCGGTGAGGGCGCCGCCGGAGAAGGGGCGGGCGGCGGCCGGGATGGAGACCGTCATGGCCTCAACCGTATCGTTGAACCAGCGGTGTAAACTTTTCCGCGCTTTCTGCTGGATCCACGGCTGTTCTCGGGGGGCTGAGTCTCAAAATGAGGTTGCGACCCATCGACCTCGCGCGCGAACACGGCCTGTCGACGCAGGCGGTGCGCAACTACGAAGCGGACGGGATCCTGCCGCCGGCCGATCGCTCGCCGAGCGGCTACCGCGTCTACGCCCCGCGCCACGCGGCGGCGCTGCGCGCCTTCCTGGCGCTCGTCCCCGGGCACGGGCACGCGACGGCGGGGGCCGTCCTGCGGGCCGTCCACCACGACGACCCCGAAGCGGCGCTGCGGCTGCTCGACGAGAGCCATGCGCAACTGGCCGCCGATCGCGCCACGTTGGACGCGGTGGCGGCGGCGCTCGAGGACCTGGTGCCGCCGGCCGCGGCGGCCGCCCGCCCGGGGCCGGTAGCGGACGGGGCGGGGGCGTCACCGGCCCGCCCGGGAGCGGCACCGCCGACGGGAGGATCGGCGCCGGCGGAGGCGACGTTCATCGGGCCGCTCGCGCACGGGCTCGGCCTCCGGCCGGCGACCTTGCGCAAGTGGGAGCGGGCGGGGCTGGTCGTGCCCGGCCGTGACCCGGGCACCGGCTACCGCGTCTACACGGCCGCCGACGTGCGCGACGTACGGCTGGCCCACCAACTACGCCGGGGCGGGCACGGGTTGGAGCACGTCGCGCGGGTGCTCGAGCAGGTACGGGCGGCCGGCGGGCCGGAGCCGCTGCGCGCGACGCTCGGCGAGTGGCGGGCCCGCCTGACGGCACGCGGCGTGGCGATGCTGTCCGGGGCCGCCGCCCTGCACGTGTACCTGACCGCGTCGGATTCCGCGATGCCGTAGCGCTCCGGGAGGGTTGTTCTGCGGGCTGCGGGCTGCGGGCTGCGGGCTGCGGGCTGCGGGCTGCGGGCTGCGGGGCGGGCTACTTCTGTCGCTTCTTGCGCTTCTCGTCGTTTCTGGCCAACGGCGCGGCCGTGCGGTGCGGCCGGGGCCCGGGGTCGGGTCGTGCCGCCGGTCGGGGTCAGGTGCGCAGCAGGGCGGTGAGGTGGGAGTCCAGGACCTCGTGGGCCTCCTCCGGGGTCAGGTGGCCGACCAGGACGTGGCCGGTGAGGCCGTCCGCGAGGGCGAGCAGGGTGCGGGCCGCCCGGCGGGCCGCACCTTCCCCGGCCGTCGGCGCGGTCGCGTCCACGACCAGTCCCGTGAACACGTCCTCCAGGCCCGCGTAGTTGGCCCGCAGGATCACGGCCAGCGGTTCGCTGACCGCCGCCTGCGCGAGGAAGGCGAGCCACACCCGGGCCTCCGCCCGGTGCTCCGCCCGGAGCAGCGAGACCTCGGTCGCCGCGTGCCCCAGCGCCGTGCCGGCGGACTGGGCGGGGCTGCGCAGCAGTCGGGTGCGCACCCGGTCGGCGACGCGTTCGCCCACGTACGCGAGGGCGAAGACGAGCATCTCCTCCTTGGTGCGGAAGCACCGCTGGACCGCGCCCATCGACACCTGTGCGCGCGCCGCGACGTCGCGGAGGGTGACGCCCTCCAGTCCGCTCTCGTCGGCCAGCCGGCACACGGCCTCGGCGATCACCTGTCGGCGCGCCTCGTGGTCCACCTGCTTCGGCACCTGCTCCGTCCCCTCCCTGCGCACGCGGCGCGGAGTCCGCTCCGCGGGCGTCGTCGCCCGTTCGGTCGTCGTCGTCCGTTCGAGCGCCGTCATCCGTTCGAGCGCCGTCATCCGTTCGGGTGTCGTCGCCCGTTCGACCGGTGTCACGCATTTATTCGATGCACTCGCATCGGATCTCAGTCTAATGTTCCGATGCGCTTGCATCGGAAAAGCCGTGGCGGCGCCGGCGGAGGGGAACGGAAATGATCATGCGAACGACCCGACGGGAGACCCTGTGGCAGCTGTCGGCCGCGGCCCAGGCGGCCGCGGTCCGAGCGGGGGAGGTCACGGCCGTCGAACTCGTCGACAGCCACCTGGAGCGCATCGCGGAGGTCAACCCGCGCGTCAACGCCGTCACGCAGCTCTTCGCGGACCGCGCCCGCGAGGACGCCGCCGCCACCGACCGCGCCCGGGCGGCCGGCGAGGCGCTGGGGCCGCTCGCCGGGGTGCCGTTCACGGTGAAGGAGACCACGCCCGTCGAGGGCGTGCCGACCACCTTCGGCTCGCCCCGCTTCCGCGACCACGTGGCCGCGGCCGACGCCCCGCCGGTGGCCCGGCTGCGCGCGGCCGGCGCCGTTCCGATCGGGCACGCCAACATGCCCACCCTCGTCCTGGCCGGCATGCACACCCGCAGCGAGCTGTACGGCGACACGCTCAATCCCTGGGACGCCGGCCGCACGCCGGGAGGCAGCAGCGGTGGCGACGCGGTGGCCGTCGCCACCGGCATGGCGCCGCTGGGACTCGGCAACGACTCCGGCGGATCCGTCCGGGTCCCCGCCCAGTTCTGCGGGGTGGCGGCCCTCAAGCCCACCCCGGGCCGGTTCCCCGCCGACCGCCGCGTGTTCGGCCCGGACGACCCCGGCCCGGCGTCGCAACTGCTCGTCACCGACGGCCCGTTGGCCCGCACGGTGGCCGACCTGAGGCTCGCGTACGAGGCCTTGGCCGGGCCCGACCCGCGGGATCCGTGGACCGTGCCCGTGCCGGTGTACGGCGAACCGCTCGCCGGCCCCCTGAAGGTGGCCGTCGTCGCGGACCCGGGCGGGCACGGGGTCCACCCGTCGATCGCGACCGCCGTGGCCGTCGCCGCCGGGGCACTGGCCGACGCCGGCTACGACGTCCGCGAAGTGGCGGACGTTCCGCGCCTCGACGAGACCCTGGCGGCGTACACGGGCATCACGCTCGCCGAGTTCGCGCCGAGCTGGCCGGCCGTCCGGGGCCTGCTCGGACCGGGCGGCGACCGGTACATCGGCATGGTGATGGCGGACGCCGTGCCCGCGACCGGCGCCGAGGTGATGCGACTGATGGGGGCCTGGTTGGGCATCCGGCGCTCGTGGGCCGAGTTCCTGGACGCGTATCCGCTGCTGCTGGGGCCGGTGTTCACCGAGCCGCCGGTCGAACCCGGCCTGGAGTCCCGGGACCGGGCCGGGCGCGACCGGGTCGCGTCGGCGATGCGGCTGTGCACGGCGACGAGCTTCGCGGGGCTGCCGGCCGTCGCCGTCCCCACCGGTACGGCCGACGGGCTCCCGACGGGGGTGCAGCTCGTGGGGCGGCCCTTCCGCGAGGACCTGTGCCTGGCGGCGGCGGCCGAGGTCGAGGCGCGGGTGGTGGCTCGGATGGGGCTGCTGACTCCGGTCACGCCGGTCGTGCCGGGCGCGCCGGCCGGGCCTTAGGGTGCGGTCGACCGTCGGGACGGGACGGGTAGAGCCGCGATCGGGGCGGGTTCGGCTTTGGCCGGTCCGGTCGACTGCGGTTCGGTCTGGTTCGGTCCAGTTCGGTTCGGCCTGGACCCGGGGTGCGCGCGGCGGCCGGGTCGCCCGGGCGGGCGCTGGTGGGGCCGTACTAGGGCGGTGGTCGGGACCGGGACGTGTTGCAGCAACCTCTCGACGGTCGCGGGTGTTCTCTGTGCGGAGTGATCTCGTGCCGCGCCCCCTCCATCGGGCAGGCTGTACGGACGATCACTCGACAGACGCAGGTCCGAGAAGGGATTGTCATGACTTCAGCATCCGCGCAGGACAGACTCGCAGCCGTGCACGCGGAGGTGGTCCGCCGCAATCCGGCCGAGCCGGAGTTCCACCAGGCCGCGCGGGAGGTGCTGGAGACCCTGGCGCCGGTCCTGGCCGCCCGCCCCGAGGTGGCCGAGGCCGCGCTGGTCGAGCGGATCGTGGAACCGGAGCGGCAGGTGCTCTTCCGGGTGCCGTGGCAGGACGACCGCGGCCGGACCCACGTCAACCGCGGCTTCCGGGTGGAGTTCAACAGCGCCCTGGGCCCCTACAAGGGCGGCCTGCGCTTCCACCCCACCGTCAACCTCGGCATCGTGAAGTTCCTCGGCTTCGAGCAGATCTTCAAGAACGCCCTCACCGGCCTCGGCATCGGCGGCGGGAAGGGCGGCAGCGACTTCGACCCGCACGGCCGCTCGGACGCCGAAGTCATGCGCTTCTGCCAGTCGTTCATGACCGAGCTCTACCGCCACATCGGCGACCGGACCGACGTTCCGGCCGGCGACATCGGCGTCGGCGGGCGCGAGATCGGCTACCTCTTCGGCCAGTACCGCCGCATCACCAACCGCTGGGAGGCCGGCGTGCTGACCGGCAAGGGCGTCGGCTGGGGCGGGTCCAACGCGCGCACCGAGGCCACCGGTTACGGCAACGTGCTCTTCATGGCCGAGATGCTCCGCCAGCGCGGCGAGGACCTGGAGGGCCAGCAGGCCGTCGTCTCCGGCTCCGGCAACGTGGCCATCTACACGGTCGAGAAGCTCCACCAGCTGGGCGCCCGCGCCCTGACCGTCTCCGACTCCAGCGGCTACGTCGTGGACGACAAGGGCATCGACCTCGAATTGCTCAAGCAGATCAAGGAGGTCGAGCGCGGCCGGGTCGAGGACTACGCGAAGCGGCGCGGCGCGTCGGCGGCCTTCGTCCCCGGCGGTTCGGTCTGGGACGTCCCCGCCGACCTCGCCCTGCCCTCCGCGACCCAGAACGAGCTCGGCGCCGACGCCGCCCGGTCCCTCGTGCGCAACGGCGTCAAGGCCGTGTCCGAAGGCGCGAACATGCCCGTCACGCCGGAGGCCGTACGGGTCCTGCGGGAGGCGGGTGTGGCCTTCGGCCCGGGCAAGGCCGCCAACGCGGGCGGCGTGGCCGTCAGCGCGCTGGAGATGCGCCAGAACAGCGGCCGCGACGTCTGGTCGAAGGAGCGCGTGGAGAGCGAACTCGCCACGGTCATGCAGGACATCCACCGCACCTGCTGGGCGACGGCCGAGCGGTACGGCGCCCCCGGCGACTACGTCACCGGCGCCAACATCGCCGGCTTCGAGCGGGTGGCCGACGCGATGCTGGCCCAGGGGCTGGTCTGAGCGACCGTCCTTCGGCGCCCGGGTCCGGCGGCCCCGGACCCGGCGCCGCCGGACGTCAGATGCCGAACGGCGCCGCGTACCGCACCGTGCCGCCCGGCAGGGCGGCCGTGGGGTCCAGGGCGAGGGCCATCAGGGCCTCGTCGGGGACGTCGACGGTCAGCCGGATGCCGTGCGCCGAAGCGCGGGTGAACCCGAACCGCGGGTAGTAGTCCGGGTGGCCGAGGACGGTGACGAACCGCTCGCCGCGCTCGCCGGCCGCCCGCAGCACGGCGCGTACGGCGGCCGAGCCGGCGCCGGTGCGCTGGTGGTCCGGCCGTACGGCGACCGGGGCCAGGCACACGGCCGGGGTGTCGCCGATGTGGCACCGGGTCAGCAGGGCGTGGCCGATGACGCGGCCGTCGCCGTCGGTGCTGACCACGGAGAGGCCGTCGATCCAGGCAGGGTCGGTGCGCAGGGCGTCGACGAGGTCGGCCTCGGCGGCGGTCTCGAACGCCGCGAGGTTGACCTCGCGGACGGCGCGGACGTCGGCCGGGGTCTCGGCACGGGTGATCCAGGGGGTGGCGTCGGTCATGCGGAGCGGGGGTCCGTTTCGTGGTCGGGCGGTGTGGTTCGTCCCGAGCCTACGCAGGGACCGCGACCGGTGTCCTCGCCTTTTCGGGCGCTCCGGGCGACCGATGAGATGTGCCGTCGGCCCCGCTCGGGGTTCGGCGCCGACGGCACGGGCCGGCTCGCCGCGTACGAGGGGAAGAGCCGCGGCAGGGCCTCTGCAACGACCATGCCCGCCCGCGCACCCCCGCGCACGCCGGGTGATCCACCAGGGGGTCACGCGGCCGCCGCGCCGGGACCGGATCGCTCCGCATATCTGCGGTCAGCCCCCGCGGGGTCCACGCGCACATGCTGCTGTGCATGGCGCTCACCACCGCCGAGATCCATGCGCTGGTCGCGGAGGTGCGGAGGGTCCTGCGCGCCAGCGGCCGCCCGGCTCCGTCGGGCGGGGCCGGGCGGACCGGGGACGTCCCGGGTCAGGAGGGCTTCACGGAGGAGAACGCGGTGACGGTCACGGTGTCGTCGCACTCCGCGAAGACCCCGTCGACCATGGCGATCTGGTGCTTGCCGGCGTCCGGCACGCCCAGGACGATCGTCGGGTAGCTGGACGGCGTCGCGCCGGAGACGCAGTACCCGTCGGCCTCGCCCTGGACCTGGACGAAGGTGAGCTTCGTCCAGGCGCTGCCGCCCGGTGACAGCGGGACCTTGGCCGCCGTACCGCTCTGGGTGACGGCGAGCGGGCGGTTCTTGTCCGGGGAGCCGTTGCCGGCGCCCGCGACGGTCGGGAAGCCGCGCAGGGTGCAGGTGTGGGAGGAGGCGTTCGTCACCGACACGATCGCGGCGCCGGTACCGGTGCCGACCGGACGGTTCTCGGCCTGGCGGGCCTCGGAGACCTTGATGTCGTCCATCGTGCAGGGCTTGGCCGCGTCCCCGGTCCCGCCGGTGCCCCCGGTCCCGCCCGTGCTGCCGCCGGTGGTCGAGCCGCCGCTCGACGACCCGCTCGAGGACCCTCCCGACGTGCCCGCCGAACCCCCGCTCGTGGAGCCTCCGGTGGAGCCGCCGCTGCCCCCGGTCGAGCCCCCGGTGGCCGTCGGCTTCGCCGGTCCGCTGGCGGCCGGCGGGGTCGAGGCCGCGTCGCTCGCGCCGTCGTCACCGGCCGGCGTGCAGCCCGTCATGAGGGCGGCGGCCGCGGCCGCCGTGACCAGTGCCGCCGCGGTCCGGCCGGTGCCTGCTGTGTACTGCATTGGGAGCTCCCCGAGGTTGTACGACCGGTCTCGCGCCGGCACTCGCGTCCGGGGACACGGTGCCGCACGGGGGCGGAGTTCCCGGGGCGGCGCGCTGTGGCGATTCTGTGACGCGTTCATGATCTGACCGGGTTCCCGCGGCCGGCCCGCGGCGATTCCGGCTCCGGTCGGTTCGCTCCGGCCAGTTCGCTCCGGTCAGTTCGCTCCGGGCCGTCCGACCAGCGCTCCGACCAGGCGTTCGATCTGCTCGACGGGCGGGGGCGCGTCGGGGCGTCCGGTCATCAGCAGGTGGTGGAGCGTTCCCACCAGGGCCAGTGCCACCGCGCCGACGTCCAGGTCCGCCGGTGTCCGCCCGAGGTCCCGCTCGGCCACGAGGTACGCCTCGAGGGAGGCCTGGATCGCGTCGAACCCGGGAGCGCCGGCCTCCCACGCCTCGCGGACCCGCGCCGCCGCCGCCGGGCGCGTCACGGCGAGACCGACGACGCCCGGGTCGAGGGACAGCACCGCCGAGGCCAGCGCGAGGAGGTGGCCCGCCACCGTGCCCCGGCCGGCCTCCGCGGGCAGGGCCGCCGCCACCCGCGCCGAGCGGCCGAAGCGGTCCAGCACCAGCTCGGCCACGAACTCGTCGAGCCCCGCGAAGTGCGTGTGCAGCACCCCCTTGGCGCAGTCGGCCTCGGCCGTGACCGCCCGACTGGTGAGGCCGGCGGCCCCGTCCCGGGCCAGCACGCGCTCCGCGGCGTCGAACAGCCGCTCGCGCAGGTCGGGGATGGCTACTCCGCGTGGTGACATCAAGTCCCTCCGGGGGAACGGGGATTGCGAGCATGGGCGGGCGCCCATACTGTTTGGGCGTGCGCCCATTCTATCGGGTGGTGCGCAGTTCCGTACGCCCACACGCGGGAGGCACGTCCATGCCCGAGATCGCCAACACCGCCCAGGCGCAGGCCTGGAACGGCTACGAGGGTGCCCACTGGGCCGCCCACCAGGACCGCTGGGACGCGGTCAACGCGGGGTTCGACCAGCCCCTGCTGGACGCCGCGGTCATCACCCCCGGCGACCGCGTCCTCGACGTCGGCTGCGGCGCCGGGGCCACCACCCGGCTGGCCGCCCGCGCCGCCGGACCCGACGGCAGCGCCCTCGGTCTCGACCTGTCGGCGCCGATGCTGGAGCGCGCCCGGGCGACCGCGGCGCGGGAGGGCCTCGGCACCGTCCGCTTCGAGCAGGGTGACGCGCAGGTCCACCCCTTGCCGCCGGGCGCCTTCGATGTGGCCGTCAGCCGCTTCGGCGTCATGTTCTTCGCCGATCCCGCCGCCGCGTTCGCCAACATCGCGGGCGCCCTGCGGCCGGGCGGCCGCGTCGCCCTGCTCTGCGCCGCCGAGCCGGAGGGCAACGCATGGCTGGCCGCCTTCGCCGCCCTCGCCGACCTGCTCCCGCTCGGCGGCTTCGGACGGCCCGGCGGGCCGGGCATGTTCTCGCTCGCCGCCGCGGGCGCGGGCGCCGCGCTGCTCGACGCCGCGGGCCTGCGCGACGTACGGGCCGAGCACGTCACGGCGTACGGCACCTGGGGGAGCGACGCCCGCGAGGCCGCCGACTTCCTGCTCGACAGCGGGCCCGGCCGCCACCTGACGGCGCGGGTGGACTCCGCCACGCACGACCGCGCCCGGGCCCGGCTCGTCGAGGAGCTGCGGCCGTACGAGGCGGCCGGCGCCGTGCGGCTGCGCGCCACGGGCTGGCTCCTGACGGGCACCGTCGCGGGAGGCTGAGCACGGGCGGGCCGGTCGGCCGGGCCGGTCGGCGGGGGGTACGGCAGGCGGGTCGGACTGGCGGGGTCGGTCAGGCGGGTCGGTCAGGCCGGGGTTCCCAGCGCGGCGGTCAACTCCGCCACGAACGCCACCAGGTGCGGTGCCCGCGGACCGCGCCGGGTGGCGACGTACCAGGTGCGGGTCAGCGGTTCCGGGCCGAAGGGAACCAGGGCCAGGCCCCGCGGAGCCGCGTACGGGGCGGCCACCCAGTTCGGCAGCACGGTGAGGCCCTGGCCGCCGGCCACCAGCTCGACCAGCACGTCGGTGAGTACCGGCACGGTCGTGACGCGGGCGGGCCGGGCGCCGTGGGGGAGGGGCAGCGGGACCGAGGGGATCCGGCTCTGGTCGTACACGTCGTAGAGCAGGAGGCGGGCGTCGGCGAGGTCGTCCGCCGCGACGTGGTCCCTACCCGCCCACGGGTGCCCGACCGGCACCACGGCCACCATCTCGTCCTCGAACAGCCGGGTCAGGCTGACCCGGTCCGCCTCCCGGTCCGGCTTGGTGACCAGCGCGACGTCCACCCGGTCCGCCAGCAGCGCCGGCACGGGAGCGTCGTCGGCCACCCGCTCGATGCGGACCTCCGCGTCCGGGTGCCGCGCGCGGAAGGCGCGGAGCACCGGCGGCAGCCACTGGTACGTGGTGCTGCACTGGGCCGTGAACCGCACGTACCGCTCGTGCCCCTCGCGCATCTCGTGCAGGTCCCGCACGGCCGACTCCAACTCGGCCAGCACCCGGCGGGCGGCGACCAGCATCCGCCGGCCGGCCGCGTTCGGGACCAGCCGGCGGCCGCGGCGGTCGAACAGCGGCATGCCGAGCCGGTCCTCGAGCCGGGTGAGCCGTTGGCTGAGCGCGGGCTGGCTCACGTAGAGGCGCTCGGCCGCGGCGGTCAGGGTGCCCGCGTCCGCGGTGGCGGACAGCAGCTCCAGGTCGCGCAGGTCCACCTCGGCCGTCATAAGCCCGGATTATGTCAGGCTCCGATTTCCGTCGTGGTGTGATGGGCCGCCCGCTCGTAGCGTCGGATCAGCGGCCCGGACGCCAGTCGGGGCCGGCCGAACGGCCCACGAGACCAGGAGCGTTCCCATGCCGTCCACCACGCCCCCGCCCGCCCCCGGGGCCGCCGTCGCGACCGCCGCCACCGGCGTCGTCGCCTCCCCGGTCGCCACCGCCGTCACCACCTCCCCGGCCGGCGCGGCGGCGGCCGGCGCGGCGGACGCCGCCGTACGACGGGTGCTGGCCGCCTACTTCGACGGTCTCCACCACGGCGACACGGCCGTCCTGGCCGGGGTGTTCCACCCCGAAGCCGTCTACGCCACCGCCAGCGAGGGCACGTTGCTGCGGCTGACCATGCCGGAGTACTTCCCGGTGGTGGCCGCCCGGGAGCCGCCCGCCGCGCGCCGGGAGGCGCGGCGGGACCTGGTGGTGTCGGTGGAGTTCGCCGGGCCCGTGACCGCGCTCGCCCGCGTGGAGTGCTCGATGGGGCCGCGTCGGTACACCGACTTCCTGACGCTGCTCCTGCTGGACGGGCGCTGGCAGGTCATCGCCAAGGTCTTCCACTTCGAGACCCGGCCCGCGGAGGGGGAGTGAGCCGGCCCCGCGGGTGCGCGGCACGCGCGGGGGCGGCCGCGGAAGGCGGGGGTGCGTTCACGTGGCGCGGTCGGGACCGCCGACGACGCGCTCCAGGTCGGTCATGAGGGCGTCGAGCCAGGACACGGCCGCGTAGTACAGCCGTGGTGCCCCGTCCGGCTCGGCCGCGAAGCCGTCGAAGGCCGGGTCCCGGAGGGGGACCGGGGCGGACGGGGTGTCGCCGCCGGGATCGAGGGCGGCGGAGACCAGCAGCATCCGCCCGGCCACGCGGTCGCCCAGCCGGGTCAGCGCCTCCGCCGCCGGACCGGACAGCGGCGGCACGGCGACCGCCGCCGTCAACCGGCCCGCTCCCCACAGCGTGTGGTGTCCCGCCATCAGGGCGGCCTGCCAGTCGGTCCCGGGCAGGGTCAGCGGCTGGGGTTGTGGCTGGGGCTGGGGCTGGGGCCCGGCCGCCGTACCGGCCGTACTCCCGATGGCCGTACCCGTACCCGTACCCGTACCCGTAGCCGTTCCCGCACCCGTCGCCGTCCCGGGCGTCGCTCCGCCGAAGGCCGGCGTCTCGCTCGCGAACTGCGCGTACGCCGACTCCGCGAGGACCACGGCCCGGGTCAGGGACCGGCGCCCGAAGACCCCGCCCGGCGTCTCGCGGGCACCGGAGGGGGTGCCGGTCCGGGCGGCCGCGGCGCCGGCCGTCGCCGGGCCCGCCCGTGCCGCCGCCACCCCGACCGCGGTCCCCGCCGAGGGCGCCGCGCCGACCGCGGTCGGCGTGCCCGCCACCGCGTCCGCCGTCACCGTCCCGACGTCCGTGCCGTCCGCCGCCCCGACCGCGCCCGCCTCCGCCGCCAGCGAGGCCGTCGTGGCGACCACGATCTCGGCCGCCCGCCGCAGGAGCCCCGCCCCCGCCCGCCGCAGCTCGTCGTGGGCGCCCCGCGGCCAGGCCAGCAGGCCGAAGACGCATCCGATCGTGCTGCCGATCAGCACGTCCAGCAGCCGGAACTCGGCCAGGTGCCAGTTGGCGGTCGCGAGTTGCGCGAACACCGTGGCCACCGTCATCGAGAAGAACGCCTGCGCCCAGCCCACCCCGCGCACCGGCCCGAGGGTGAACGTCACCAGCAGCAGCACCGGCAGCACGGCCGCGTACACGGTGGAGTCCCCGCCGGCCGCCGTCAGGAGCGCCGCCGTGGCCGTCACGCCGATCAGCGTGCCCGCCAGCGCCACCCGGACCGTGCGCCAGGTCTCGCCGACCGTGGTCCGGGTCAGCGTCAGGGCCGCCAGCATCGCCCAGAAGCCGTGCGGCAGCGTGTCCACGCCGGCGACCAGGCGGGCCGCCGCCAACGCGAGGCTGATCCGCACGGCGTTCTGGAAGAACACCGACCGCCGCCCGGCGTGCCCCGAGAGCCGGTGCCACCACAGCTCCGGCGCGCGCATGCCCGCGTACCAGAACCGGTCCGGCGACGTCAGGCTCGCCGGCAGCCGGTCCGCCACGGGCCGCTCCACCGCCGCGGCCCGACCCCGTACCGCCAAGTCGGCGGCCGTCGCGGCCGTCAGCGCGGTGTCGGCCACCTCCAGCACGGCCGCTTCCCGGCGCAGCGCCGCCGCCGGCACCGAGCCGGGCGGCGAGGGCCGATCGGCCAGGGACCCGCGCGCGGCCCGCAGGGCCTCGTACGTCGCCCCCGGGGCCGCCCCGGACCGCAGCCTGGCGGCCGCGTCCGCCGCCGCGGCGGCCACCGCGCCCAGGACCTCGGTACCGGAGCGCGCGGGGTCCCGGCCGGGCGGGACCGCGGGCAGTCGGGCCAACCGGGCGAGCAGGGTCCGGGTGGCCAGTCCGGTGTGCGCCCGGGCGCGCTCCCGTACGCCGGGACCGGCCGGCCGCTCGGCCTCCGGCACCCGCAGGGCGCGCAGCGACGTGCCGGCGTCCTGGGCCGCCCGCACGGAGTCCACCGGCAGCGCGTACGGCGGACCGGACAGCCGGCGCGCGCAGTCCGCGGCGGTCTCCAGGGCGCGGGCGGCGCGCTCCGGGTAGGAGGGCGGCGGCGGCTCCGGGAAGACCAGCGCCTCGGCCAGGACCAGCAGCACGAGCCCGACGGTCGTGCCCAGCAGGCGGTCGCCGAGGGAGTCCGGGTCGTAGGGCGGGAAGGAGGGCAGGATGTACAGCAGTTGCAGGCCGGGCCCGGCCCCCGCCAGCCGGGGCCCGCCGACGGCGACGAAGGTCAGCACGAAGCCGATGACCAGCATCCCGACGACCGCGGTCCAGGTCCGTACGGACAGGTACGTGCCGATGACGACCAGCAGCCAGCACACCGGCAGCAGCCGTACCAGCTGGGCGGCCCGCTGCGGGCCCGTGCCCGGGATGCGCGACAGCCCCGCCAGGGACACCGAGCCGAACAGCGCGTACGTCGCCGCCACCGGCCGGTCCAGGCCGTACAGGAACGCGTAGAACCCGGCCGAGGCGACCAGCGCGATCCGCACCGCCCGCCGCGCCGCACCGGCGTAGGCACTCGGAATGCGGCCCCCGCCGACACCACCCACCTCACCAGCATCACGTACGCCGGCGCTTCCGGCACCCCGGGTCGACCGCCGCGAACACCGCCCCCACCTGCGGGTCGTCCGTCCGGCGCGGAGTCGTGGACGTGGCCGGGCCGGACGGTCAGGCCGTTCCGGGGTCGCGGGGCCGGGAGCGGTGGTCCTGCCAGGCGCGCACGGCCTCGGCGCGGGGGGCGTCCGGGTGCGCGGCGTGCCACTCGCGCAGGAAGCGGTTGAACTCGAACTGCGCGCCGATCTCCTGGGGCCGGGCCGCCTCCGCGCGCGTGTCGTGCCAGTGCGCGACGGCGTCCGCCAGGGTCAGGCCCGCGCCCTCGGCGACGAACTGCCGCATGAAGGCGTCGAAGTGGAACGTCGGCCCGATCTCGCGGCGGAAGAACTCCCGCAGCACCTGGCTGCACCGCTGACCCTCGGGGATCACGCTCGTGCCGTCGACCGGCGCGGCCAGCTGCCGTCCCGTGCCGCGCGCCCGTCGGGCGCCGGGCGCGGCCCCGGCGGGCGGGGCGCCGTCCAGGGCGGCGCGGAGCCGCTCGGTGAGCGCCTCCTTGCCGCCGCCGCGCGGGACGCCGAGTTCCCGGGCGAACGCGGTCAGCTCGGCCAGGGTCCAGTACCAGCGTGCCAGTTCGTCCCCGGTCAGGGCGCGGCTGAGGGCGGGTCGCGCCCCGGACTCGTCGTTCGTACGCATGTTCCCATCGTAGGGCCATCCGATCCCGTTCAACGTTCATTGAAATGCCCGAAGACGCCCCCATCGCTCGTATGACTGTGTGATGATGACGCCGCCTCCGCTTTTCCGCGGTGAACCGCGGGCGGGGGCTTCGTCATTCGCACATGGGAGGGGAAGCCTTGAGAAAGGCCGCTGTCTTCGTCGCGGGCGCCGTCGCCGCCGTCACCGCACTCGCCGTTCCGTCGGCGGGCGCCGCGACGCACCAGGCCGGACTGCACTTCGGCGCGCTCCAGTTCGACGGTCCGGGCGCGGACCTGCCGCGCACGAACGCGAAGCTGAACGCGGAGTACGTGGACCTGCACAACAACAGCCGGTCCGCGGTCCGGCTCACCGGCTACACGGTGAAGACCGCTTCCGGTTTCCTCTACACCTTCCGCTCGTTCACGCTCGGCGCGGGCAAGACGGTCCGGCTGCACAACGGCCAGGGCACCGACACCGCTGCCCACGTCTACCGCAAGAAGAACAACTACTGGTTCAACAACTCCAGCGGCTCGGTGAACCTCCTCACCCCGCGCGGCGCCAAGAAGGACAGCTGCTCCTGGCGCGCCAACGGCCGCGGCTGGACCAGCTGCCACTGAGCCGCCCCCCGGCCGGCTCCGGCCGCCACCGGCCGGCCCCGCCGGGCCCCCGCGCCGCGATCGGCCGCGGGGGCCCGGTGCGCGTCGGACGCCGTCCGCCGACGCGTCAGGCGTCGTCCGCCGCCCCGCGTCGCCGGGCGACGACCACCGCGTCGTGCAGGGTCGCGTCGTTGCCGTCGGCGTCCTGCACCGTCCGCGGCCGGCTCTCGCAGACCCGCACGTCCCACTCCGCCGGGTCGAGGTCGGCGACGACCGCCTCCGGCGTGTACAGCATGTCCGGGAACAGCCGCGGCCCCGCGCCGGACCGCAGGTCCCACGGGTGGTGGCCGACCACCAACAGGGTGCCGCCCGGCGCCACCGCGGCGCCCAGCCGCCGGAACATCTCCGTGCGCAGCTCCCCGGGCAGCTGCATGAACTGCGCGGAGACCAGCTCGTACGCCCCCTGCGCCGGCGGCTCCTCCAGCAGGTCGGTCCGCGTGAACGCGATCCGCCCCGCGACCTCCGCGCCCGCCTCCGCGACGTGCGCCCCGGCCCGCTCCAGCGCCGTGGCGGAGATGTCCACCGCGGTCACCCGCCAGCCCCGCCCGGCCAGCCAGAGCGCGTCCGCGCCCTCGCCGCAGCCCACGTCGAGCGCCCGGCCGGGCTCGAGGCCGGTCACCTCGGCGACCAGCTGGGGGTTGGGCCGGCCGCTCCACAGCGCGGACTTGGCCCGGTAGCGCTCCTCCCACCCCTCCTTGCTGAACGTCTCGCCGATCCGCTCCCGGTACACCTCGACGGCCTCCCGGGTGTCCTCGGCGACCAGGTCGGCGTTGATGGCCGCCCCGGCCTTCAGGCCCATCGCGGCCGCGGCGACCACCTGGGCCTGTACGTCGGCCACGTTGCCGGCCACCCACACGCCGGGCACGTCCGTCGCGCCGAAGGCGTCGGCGGCCACCTGGCTGCCGATCACGGTGCCGGCCACCGCCACGTCGACCACCTCCAGCCCCAGGGACTCGGCCAGCTCCACGTGGGCGTCCAGGGTCGGGGCCACCACCAGCGCGTCGAGCGCCACCGTCTCGCCCGGAACCGTCCGCACCCCGGTCAGGCGGCCCTCGGCGTCCCGCTCCAGTGCGGCGACCGGCCCGTCCACGACGAAGATCCCGCGGGCCGCCAGGCGCTCGGCCTGCTCCGGGGCCGGCACCGGAGCGCCGTGCCGCAGCACCAGCACGTGCGGGGTCCACTGCCGCCACAGCTCCGCCTGGTGCCAGGCCGGCGGCCCGGTCGCCAGGATCCCGACGCGCAGGTCCCGGACCTCCCAGCCGTGGCAGTACGGGCAGTGCAGGACGTCGCCGCCCCAGTGGTCGGCCAGCCCCGGCAGGTCCGGCAGCCGGTCGGCCAGACCGGTGGCCAGCAGCAGCCGCCGGGCCCGTACGGGATCCCCGTCCGCCGGGGTCACCAGGAAGCCGTCGCCGTCCTTGGCGACCGCCGCGACCCGCCCGTCGACGATCCGGCCCCCGTACCGGGTCACCTCGGTGCGACCGGCCGCCGCCAGCTCGGCCGGCGCGGTGCCGTCCCGGGTCAGGAAGTTGTGCACGTGCCCGGAGGGCGCGTTGCGCGGCTCCCCGGCGTCGATGACCAGGACCGAGCGGCGGGCCCGCGCGAGCGCCAGCGCGCCGCTCAGCCCGGCCGCGCCGCCGCCGACGACCACCACGTCGTACACGCCGCCGCGCGGCTCCCCGTCGACGTCGTCGCCCGCACCGGGCCCGGTGCCCCCGGCCCGGTCGCCGTGGCCGCCAAGGTCGCCGTGGTCGCCGTGCCCGTGCTGACCGTGCTTGTGGCCCGCCCGGCCCCGGCCGTCGTGCCTGGGCCCCTCGTGGCCGTGGCCGCGACCGCGTCCTTCGTGTCCGTGCCGACCCTGACCGTGCAGCCCGTGGCCCTCGTGCCCCTGCTCCGCCCGCTCCATGCCGGGCCTCCTTCCGCTCGTCGGTGCTGCTGCCCACGGTGCGCCCGACACCCTGCTCCGGCAAAGTAGCCTTGCCGATATGGCAAACGACGACGCCGCGGTCCTCGCCGCGGTCGGCCCCCGGCTGCGCGCCCTGCGGAAGAAGCGTGACCTCACCCTGAGCCGGCTCGCCGAGACCACCGGCATCTCCGCCAGCACCCTCTCCCGCCTGGAGTCCGGCGAGCGCAAGCCCAACCTGGAGCTCCTGCTGCCGCTGGCCCGTGCCTACGAGGTGCCGCTCGACGAGCTGGTCGGCGCGCCGCCGGTCGGCGACCCGCGGGTACCGCTGCGGCCCATCCGGCACGGCGAATCGACCATCGTGCCGCTGACCCAGCAGGCCGGCGGCCCCCAGGCCTTCAAGATGGTCATCCCCGCCGACCGCCGCGAGCCCGACCCGCGCACCCACGAGGGCTACGAGTGGCTGTACGTGCTCAGCGGCACCCTGCGCCTGGTCCTCGCGGAGCACGACATCGTGCTCAGGCCCGGCGAGGCCGCCGAGTTCGACACCCGCCTGCCGCACTGGTTCGGCAGCACCGGCGACGCCCCGGTCGAGATCCTCAGCCTCTTCGGCCCCCAGGGCGAACGCATGCACGTCCGCGCCAAGCCCAAGGCCGCCCGCCGGCCGTGACACCCGGCCCCGGCACGAGGACCGCCCCCGGCCCGGCCGGTACGGGACCGGCGGACCGAGGGCGGTCGGAGCGGGCGGCGGGACGGGCTACCAGGTGCCCGCCGGGGCCGTCCAGCTCTTCAGGACGTTCGTCCAGCTGTACTTGCCGGTCGCGCCGGCGTAGAAGGTGAACGTGGCGTAGGAGCCGTTCCCGTAGTCGTACACGGTCGACATGTCGGCCTTGCCGTCGCCGTCCACGTCGCCGCTGACCGGCGTCGCCGCGTTCACGTCCCAGGCGCCGTACCCGGTGTCGACCGTCATCTCCGGGGTACCGAGGTTGCCGTTCGCGTCGGCGGGGAACTGGAACACGCCCATCCGGCCGTTCGCGTACCGGTACTGGGCCGTGAGGTCGGCACGCCCGTCGCCGTCGGTGTCCCCCGAGGTGAGCTTGACCGGGTCGAGCTGCCAGCTGCCCGCGCCGGCCGACCAGCCGGACTGGTTGAACCCGGGGTGCGTGCCGTCCGGGCGGGCCAGGCCGGTGAACACCCTGACCGCGTTGTCGCCGTACACGTACAGCGCGATGATGTCGGTCCGGCCGTCGCCGTTCACGTCGCCGGCGGTGTACTTGGCGTTCTCGTACCACCACCAGCCCGGGTGGGTCTCCTCGAAGCCCTTGACCGGCGCGTCGAAGCCCGTGCCGTCGCGGTACTTCCAGGTGTAGTTCGCCATCCGGCCGTCGCCGAAGCCGTAGATCCCGATCAGCTCGGCGCGCCCGTCGCCGTCGGTGTCACCCGCCATCAGGGTGGTGCGGCCCCAGTCCCAGTTGGCGGCCTGGGACCAGCCGTCCGGACCGGCGGTGAAACCGCCGTCGGGCCGGGCCAGCCACTCCATCACCTTCACGGACTGGTCGCCGTAGACGTAGAGGGCGGCGACGTCGGTGCGGCCGTCCCCGTTGAAGTCGCCCGCGGCGTACTTCGCCCGCGTCACGCACCACCAGCCCTGCTGCAGGCGCGCCGACTCGAAGGGCGAGCCCAGACCGCTCGTCGAACTGCCCAGATGGGTCCACCAGGCGGCGCCGCAGCTGCCGTAGTCGACGAAGGTGGCCAGGTCGGCGCGACCGTCGCCGTTGAAGTCGCCCCCGAGGGTGACGCGCGCGGTACTGTCCCCGGTCCCGTACGCGTGGTCGGCGATCGCGTAGTCGGTGCTGCTCCAGCGGATGTAGCCGCCCTGGAAGTCGGAGCGGGCGCCGTTGGTCTGCCCGTACTCGTCGGAGACGGGGAAGCCCAGGTAGCCGTTCTCCCAGCCCATGTCGGCCCACTTGCCGCGGATGGCGCCGACGACGGCGTGCGCCCCGGTGTCCGGGCTCCAGTAGATCGAGCGGTAGTTGTCCGCCCCCGCGACCTTGAAGTGCACGTAGCGCCCGTACAGCGAGGGGGTGGGGGTGGTGTCGCCGACCGGGTAGCCGAAGTCCGTGCCGCCGATCGTGAGGTACTTGGCCAGGATCGGCCCGCAGACCTGGTGGCTGCCGGTCTCGGCGTGCGTGAAGGTCCGGCAGGTGTTCCAGTCGACGGTCGAGCTGTCCCGCAGCACCTGGGCGCTGCCGAAGCGGACGCCGTCGGCGCCGGCGGCCCTGCCCTCCCACGTCGTGATGCGGCCGTCGAAGCCCAGGCTCCACAGGTCGGCGTAGCCGTCGCCGTCGCCGTCGCCGTCACTGGAGACCCGGTGGTGGCGGGCGTCGGTCAGCTCGGTCTGGATGGCGCCCGGAGCGCGGTCGCCGTACGCGGTGAACACCGGCTTGCCGTCGCCGTCGCGCTCCGACGGGTACTGGTAGAGCCGGCCGTCGCCGCGGTCCCGGGCCCACAGGTCCGGCAGCCCGTCCTTGGGGCCGGCGGAGCTGCCGGTGTCACCGGGCGCCGCGAGGTCCTGTTCGGACCAGCCGCCCTTGCCGATCAGCCGGGGCGCGGACAGGGCGTTGGTTCCGTTCGCGCCCTTGAACAGCCAGAGGTTCGCGTCCTGGCCGGTGCCGTCGTCCTCGACGGTGATCAGGTCGTAGCGGGGCGTCGAGGGGGCCTGGGTGCCGTCCACGTCACCGATCGCCAGCACCTGCCGGACCCGGGACCAGTCGGCGGCGTACTCGCTGCCGCAGCTCTGGTCGACGGTGTTGAAGGGGTTCACGCAGCCGGTGGTCGGGCGGGTGGTGCTCAGCCGCTGGGCACCGGCGACGGTGAAGTACTGGTTGTCGTTGGCCGCCGGACCGGCCGCGTTGGCGGTGTTGAGGTAGTAGTACAGCTTGCCGTCGCCGGGCTTGTGCACCCACAGGTCGTCGGCGTAGCTGCCGTTCCCGCCGCGGTGCGAGGTGTCGACGCCGGTCCAGCTGCCGCCCGGGGCGTCGGCCGCGGTGGCGGCGAGCTCACCGCCGGCCGCCGGGTCCCGGTTCTTCGAGTACAGGCGCAGGTCGCCGGCGCCGTCCGGGACGAGCAGGTCGACGTAGCCGTCCTTGGTGATGTCGCCGAGCACGGTCTTGGCCGCCGGGTCGTCGGGCGCGTAGAAGGTGTACGAGAACTCCGGCGAGCGGTTGCCGGCCCGGTCCACGGCACGCACGTGCAGCACGTTGGTGCCCCAGGCCGTCACCGGCAGGGACAGCGAGGCGCGCCCCGCGCCGTCGGCGGCGACGGTCTGCGCCCCGGTGGCGGGCAGGACGTTGTTCAGCGCCCACTCGAACCGCAGCAGGCCCGAGCCGTTGTCGGCGTCGGTCGCGGAGAGGGTGAACGCACCCTGCTGGCCCGCGGTCCCGGTCGGCGTCGCCGGGCTGCCGGTCGGCGGGAAGGCGGTGGAGGTCACCGACGGCGCGGCCGGGGGCGTCAGGTCGACGGAGAAGCTGCAGCCGCGGCTCCACGGGCCGCTGGTGAGGCCGTCGCCGCCGCGCACGTACCAGTCGTACGAGTGGCCGTCGACGAGGCTGCCGGCCATGGCGTCGATCTGACCGCCGTTGGGGACCTTGCTGCCCGGGATCCAGCCCCATTCGCGCTTCGTGCCGCCCGCGGTCATGTCCCACAGGTTGAAGTCGGCGTCCAGGCTGTCGCCGTCGGGATCCGTCACGGTGGCGTGCAGGCCGATCCCGCCGGTGGCCTCGTTGGTCCGGCCGATCCAGCCGCAGTCACCCCGGGTGGGGTTCGCGGGGGCGGGGGAGACGTACGGGTTGCCCGGCGCGTCCGGGGCGGTGTCGTACTCCACGTACAGGAACGGCAGGGAGTGCGGGTACGGGCTGGTCTTGCGCGTGTACCGCTTGAAGCCGTTGCTGGTCGCGCTGGTCTCGTCGGCGCCGTACAGGCCGAAGGTCAGGTCGGAGCGCCAGCCCTCGTCGCGCACGAGCTGGGTGACGTCCCAGCCGATCTGGTTGGTCCCGCCGGTGCAGCCCGCGCCGCCCGCGCTGTTGGACGAGGCCCGGCCCATGTACCTCAGGTTCGGGGGCTGGTTGCTCCAGGTGGTGCCGCCGTTGATCGCGCCGGTCCAGTAGAGGTCCACGGCGTGCGTGTTGGCGCACGTGTTGTCCGCCGCGTACGACTGGACCGCGTTGAACGTCGCGTAGTTGATCACCTTCCCGGCCGGGTTGAAGGACTCGACCTGGGCGAAGGTGTGCTCGCGGCCCTTGCAGGTGGTGGCCCAGCGCTGGTTCCCGACGCCCATGTCGTACTTGTCGGCGTAGTCGTCGAAGTTGGCGACCGAGGGGCAGCCCTCCTGGACCCAGGTCCAGTGCTGGGTGCCCTTCCACACCGGCTTCCACGCCGGGTCGATGTACACGGGGTACACCGTGTCGGGGCCGGTCAGGAGGCGGGTGTCGGCCGTGACCCGGAGGTCCGTGGCGGACGGGGCGGCCGTGACGCGCGCGGTGCGGGCGCCGTCGCCGGGGCCCTGCGTGTCCGAGACGGTCTTGACGGCGCCGGGCGGCGGGGCGTCCCGACGGGCGGCCGCGGTGTCGCGCGGGCCCTTGACCGCGCCGGCGGCCCGGGTGCCGGCCGGCCGGGAGGAGTCCCACATGGTGGCCGCCGGCGCGGTGAAGACCTCCTTGCCCGTGGTGTCGGTGGCGGACAGGGCGCCGTCCGCGTGCCGCCGCACCCGGACGCCCCGCGTCCCCACGGTCAGCCGGTACGAGGCGACCGCCGGGTTCTTCGCGGCCCGGGCGGTCTTGACCACGAGCACCTGGGTGAACCCGCCGTCCTCGGTCGCGGTCACCGCGAGGTCGACGTCCGGCAGTACGTTCCGGTACGTCGCGGTCGCCCCGCTCACCGCCGGAGAGGGCAGCGCCGTCGGCCAGCCGAGGTCGAGCCGGCGGCCGCGCCGGTCCGTCATGCGGGCCATGGGGGAGCGGCCGCCACCGGACAGCCGCAGCTGCGACAGCGCGGCCCGGGGACGCCAGCCGCCGTCGGCGGTCCGTACGAGCGTGGCGTCGAGCGGCACCCAGGCGCCGTTCCGCCTGACCCTGACCGGGCCCGTGGCGCGGGTGAGCGCGTACGAGCCGTCCGGCTTCGCCACGACCGTGTCGGTCTCGGTCGTGAGCGAAGGGATCGGCACCGGCTTGCCCGTGCGGCGGGCCCGTGCGGACGCGGCGGCCCGGGCCGAGGTTTCGGGGGACGCCGCCGCACGGCGGGAGGGCTTGGCCGGGCCGCCCGTCTGCCGGGTCGGTGCCTTGAGGCCGGTGGCGCGCGAGCTGCCTCCGGCGGGGTGCTCGGGGCCGCCGGAATCGGCGTGCCCGGCGGTCGGCTCCGTGCCGTGCCCCGCCGTCGCGGCGGCGGGCGCCTCCGGCAGCGCGAGGGCCAGGGACAGGGCCACCGCCGCGGCCCACCGGGTCGCCCGGGGCCGGCGGGCGCGCCCGTGGATGGGTCTCATACGCGTCGCTCCAGCGGAGAGAGGAGGAGGGCGCGGCGGGGCTCCAAGCGGTCCCCGGCGCCGAAACGGCTGGAGTGTCACACGGAGGCGCAGGGTCCGGGGCGGGCGTCCGAGCCGGACCCGGGTGTCCGGTGAGCAGAGGTCCAGGCGGTGTCGAGCCGACGTCGAGCTGTCCGCCGTACCTCTTTGACCGTTCGTCAGCTTCGTTTCCGGTACTTCTGGTTGCCGCCTCCTGACCGGGGTGGCCCCGGGTGGCCCCGGGGCGCGTGCGAGCGTCCCCGCCGGGTGACCCGTTGACCTTCCTGACCTGGGGGTTTCCGTCTTGCCTGCGATACGTACGATCCCGTTCGGTATGGGGTCCCGCTCCATGCGCCCGCCGCGCCCGCCGGTCGCGCGGGCGCTCGCCGCGGCCGTGACCGCGCTCGTGCTGATGGCGCCCGTGGCGGCCGCCGCCGGGCCCGGCGGCGGCCTCGGGCCGGCCGACGACCGGCTCTGGTCGCCCCGGGCCCTGGGCGACCTCGCCCCGGTCGGCGGGCGTCCGGCCCCGAAGGCCCGGCCCGCCCGACCGCTCGGCGACCGCGCCCCGCGCTGGCGGCCGGGCCGCACCGCCTGGCCCGCGGCGGCAGCTGCGGAGCAGCGCCTCGACGCGGTTCCGGCCCGCCGCGGCGGTTCCCCGTCGGCGCTGCCGGTGTGGGTGGCCGCGGTGCCGGGCGCGCGACCGCTGCCGAACGGGAAGCCGGGTGCGGGGACGGGTACGAGTACGGGTACGGGGTCGGGCTCGACGGTGGGCCCTGGTGCGGCGGCCCGTACGGAGTCCGGTGCGGTGGCCCGTGCGAGGTCCGGTGCGGAGGCTCGTGGTGCGTCCGGTGCGGCCGCCCGCGGTGCCCGTGTCGGGCTGTCCGTCGTGGGCCGGGCCGCCGCCCGCCGCGCCGGAGTGGACGGTCTGCTCGTCTCCGTCGCGCCGCGCGAGGCGGCCGCGGCCGGCCGGGTCCGGGTCGGCCTCGACTATGCGGCGATCCGGTACGCGTACGGCGGCGACTGGGCCTCCCGCATCCGGCTCGTGACCCTGCCCGCGTGCGCGCTGACCACCCCGCAGCTGGCCCGCTGCCGGACGCGGACCCCGGTCCGCGGCGCCGTCAACCACCTGCGGGACGGCCTCCTGACGGCCGAGGTCCAGCTGACGGCCGAGGATCGGTCGGCGGCCGAGGTCCGGTCGGGCCGCCCCGGGAGCGCCCGCGCCGCCTCCACCGGCGCGACGGCGCAGGGCGCCGCGACCGCCACCGTGCTCGCGGCCGCGGCCGCACCCGCCGGCCCCGGCGGCGACTACACGGCGACCTCGCTGTCCCCGACCGGGTCCTGGTCCGCCGGCGGCAACGCCGGCACCTTCCACTGGACCTACCCGCTCACCCTGCCGCCGGCGCTCGGCGGGACGGCCCCCGCCGTCGTCCTCGACTACGACTCGGCGAGCGTCGACGGCCGGACCGTCAGCCGCAACGCGCAGTCCTCCTGGATCGGCGACGGCTGGGACTACAACCCCGGTTACATCGAGCGCAGTTACCAGAGCTGCAAGCAGGACGGGAAGGACGGCACCGGCGAGTCCTGCTGGAGCGGCAAGCAGCCCGTCGTCATGAAGCTCAACGGCGCCGCGACCACCCTCGTGCAGGACGACGCGACCAAGGAGTGGCGGCCCGAGAACGGTTCGCAGGACCGGATCGAACTCGCCAAGCTGCCCGCCGGCGTGGCGAACGGCGACAACGACGGCGAGTACTGGAAGGTCACCACGCCCGACGGCGTCCAGTACTACTTCGGCGCCCAGGCCCGCCCCGGCACCACCGGCGGCCCGTACGCCAACTCCGTCTGGACCAGGCCCGTCTACGCCAACAACACCGGCGAGCCCTGCCACCAGGCCGACTTCGCCCAGGCCTGGTGCCAGCAGGCCTGGCGCTGGAACCTCGACTACGTCGTCGACACCCGCGGCGGTCTCGTCTCGTACGCCTACGCGCCCGAGACCAACCACTACGCGCGCAACCCGGACACCGCCCACCCCGACGGCACACTCACCCCGTACACCCGGGGCGGCGTCCTCACCGAGATCGGCTACGGCTCCCGGCTGACCGACGCCGGCGGCCCCACGGCTCGGGTGGTGTTCACCTCCGCCGAGCGGTGCGACCCCGCCCTCGACGCCCAGGCGGACTGCTCGAAGCCGCCGGTGAAGGCCACGGCGACGGCCTGGCCGGACGTACCGTTCGACCAGAACTGCGACCCCGCAGCGCCCGTCAAGGACTGCAAGAGCTACGCGCCGACGTTCTGGAGCACGAAACGCCTCGCGAAGATCACCGCGCAGCTGGTGGCCGGCGGGACCGCCGCCACGGTCGACGAATGGACGCTGGCCCACCAGTACCCCAGCCCCCAGGACGGCACCACGCCCGCCCTGTGGCTGACCTCCATCGCGCGCAAGGCCTACGACGGCGCCGCCACGCTCGACCTGCCGGCCACCGAGTTCGCCGGACAGTTCATGGCCAACCGGGTGGACACCGCGGGCGACAACCGGCCGCCGCTCAACCGCCGCCGCATGACGGCCGTCACCACCGAGTCCGGCCTGCGGATCGCCGTCGACTACGCGGCCCCCGACTGCGCACCGGGCCAGTTCCCGGCCCCCGACGCCAACACGAAGCGCTGCTACCCGGTGTTCTGGAACCCCGACGCCGGCACCCCCATGGACCCCACCCTCGACTGGTTCCACAAGTACGTGGTCTCCGGCATCTCCGAGGTCGACGCCACCTCCGCCGGCGCGGACCCGTCCCCGACCCGGATCACCCGGTACGAGTACCTGGGCGGTGCGGCCTGGCACCGCGACGACGGTGAGCTCACCGATGCCAAGTCCCGTACCTGGAACGCGTTCCGCGGCTACGGCGAGGTCGTCGTCCGCAAGGGCAACACCCAGGCCAACCCGGTGGACAGGACCACCCGGACCAGCACCGTCTACCTGCGCGGCATGGACGGCGACCTCAAGGCCGACGGCACCCGCCGCACCGTGGCCTTCCCCGACGGCCCGGCGTCCGACGACGAGTGGCTGGCCGGCTTCGTCCGCGCCACCCGCACCTTCGACGGCGACGGCGGCGCGCTCGCGACCGAGACGGTCAACGACCCCTGGTCCGGGCCGGTCGTGGCCCGCCACGCCCGCGGCACCGGCCTGCCGGACCTCACAGGACGCTCCGTCCGCACCGCGAAGTCCACGACGAAGTCGCCCCTGTCGAACGGCGGTTGGCGCACGAGCGCCAGGACCACCACGTACGACGCCGACGCGGGCGTGCCCGTGAGCGAGCTCGACACCGCCACCGGCCTGCCGGACCGGTGCACCAGGACGGCGTACGCGTCCAACCCGGCCGCGCACCTCATGGCCTTCCCCGTGGAGGCGTACACGGTCGTCGGCGACTGCGCGACGGCCCCCGGGGCCTCGACGACCGCCACCCACACCCGCACCCTGTACGACGGCCTGCCCTTCGGGCAGATCGGCACCGTCGGCCAGGCCACCACCGCCCAGGTCGTCGACCGCTACGACGGCGCCGCGCCCGCCCACACGCTCGACACGGTCACGGACTACGACGCGTACGGCCGCCCCGTGAAGGTGACCGACCCGCTCGGCAACGCCACCACCACCGCCTACACCCCGGCCGCCGGCGCCCTGCCGGTCAAGGTCGCCGTCACCGGCGCCATGGGTGCCGGCTGGACGACCACCACCGAGTACACCACCGCCCGCAACCTGCCGGTGAAGACGACCGACATCAACAACCGCACCGCGGAGCTGGCCTACGACCCGGCCGGCCGCCTCACCCGCGTGTGGCAGCCGGGCCGCAGCCGGGCCACCCAGAGCCCGAACCTCGAGTTCGGGTACGGCCTCAGCCGCACCGCGCCGAGCGTGGTGACGACCAAGACGCTGCGCGACGACGGCGCGTACCAGACCGAGTACCGCATCCTGGACGCGTTCCTGCAGGTCCGGCAGGTCCAGAAGGCCCCGGTCGACGAGTCGCCCGGCCGCATCCTGACCGACACCTTCTACGACTCCCTCGGCCGCGTCGTGAAGACGAACGGCGTCTACTGGGACAAGACCACCCCGCCCTCCGGCAGCCGCTTCCTGGCCACCGACACCGAAGTCCCCTCCCAGCAGGGCGTGTTCTACGACGGCCAGGGTCGCAAGACCGCCGAGACCCTGTCCTCGCACGCGGTGGAGCGCTGGCGCACCACCTTCGCGTACGGCGGCGCGGACCGCACCACCACCGTCCCGCCGGCCGGCGGCACCGCCACCACCGTCATCACCGACGGCCGAGGCAAGACCGCCGAGCTGCGCCAGTACAAGACCCGCGCGGACGCCGGCAGTGACGATGCCGCCACCTACACCGCCACGCGGTACGGGTACGACGCCCGCGGCCAGTTGCAGAAGGTCACCGACGCGGACGGCAACGACTGGACGTACGGGCACGACCTGCTGGGCCGTCAGACCAGCGCGGACGACCCGGACAAGGGCCACTCCGAGACCCAGTACGACGCCGTCGGCCGGGCCGTGCTGACCAAGGACGCGCGCGGCCAGCTCCTGCACACCACCTACGACCGGCTCTCCCGCAAGACCGGCCTGTACAAGGACTCCGTCACGGACGGCAACCTGCTCGCCTCCTGGTCCTACGACCGGCTCGCGCGCGGTCAGGCCGACGGGTCCACCCGATACGTCGGCGGCAAGTCCGGTGCCGCCTACACCTCCGAGGTCACGGCGCTCGACACCGCCTACAACCCGCTCGGCACCAAGATCACCATTCCGGCCGCGGAGGGCAAGCTGGCCGGCACGTACACCACCGCGACCTCCTACACCCCCGTGACGGGCAAGCCCGTCGCCACCACGCTGCCCGGGATCGGCGGCCTGCCCGCCGAGACCGTCACCACGGGCCTGACGGACAACGGCCTGCCCGCCACGCTGTGGAGCGAGGAGGCGGACTACGTCAACCGGACGGTCTACGACCCGTTCGGGCGGGTGCGCCGCGCGATCTACGGAGACGTGCCCAAGCAGGTCGCCTACACCCCGCAGTTCGACGAGGCCACCGGCCGCCTGATGGCCACGAACCTGGACCGGCAGACCGGCCCCGCCGACACCCAGGTCACCGGCTCGGTGGACGCCACCACCTACGGCTACGAGCCGGCGGGCACCATCACCTCGATCACCACCCGCCGCGACGACGGCCCCGCCGGATTCACCACCGACCGGCAGTGCTTCACGTACGACGGCCTCCAGCGCATGACCGAGGCCTGGACCGACAAGGGCGTGGCCTGCGCGGCCACCCCGAAGGCCTCGGACATCGGCGGCCCGGTCCCGTACTGGCAGTCGTACGCCTTCGACGCCACCGGCAACCGCACCGGGCTGGTCGACCATGACCCGGCCGACCCGACCGGCGCCAAGGACGCCACGACCGTCTACACCGCCCCCGCACCGCGCTCCGCGCGCCCCCACACGGTCAGCTCGGCGCGCACCACGGGCCCCGCGGGCACGTCGAACGCCGCGTACACGTACGACGCGGCCGGCAACACCCTCACCCGCCCCGGCGGACAGACCCTGACCTGGGACCCCGAGGGCCGGCTGGCGGCCAACTCCGGCAGCGGCTACCTCTACGACGCCCAGGGCGAGCGGCTGCTGCGGCGTGACCCGGCGAAGGTCACGCTGTACCTCGGCGCCGACGAGCTGACCCTGACCAAGTCCACCGGCGCCCTCACCGGCACCCGCCGGTACCCCGGCTTCGGCGGCGGCCCCGGCATCGTGCGGACGCCGACGTCGCTGACGTACGAGGCCGGCGACCACCACGGCACGGCCACCACCCTGCTCGACGCCGGCACCCTCGCGATCACCCGCCGGGCCCAGAAGCCGTACGGCGAGTCCCGCGGCCCGGCCCCGGCGTCCTGGCCCGACGACAAGGGCTTCCTGGGCAAGCCCCAGGACGGCACGGGCCTGACCCACGTCGGCGCCCGCGAGTACGACCCGTCCCTGGGCCGTTTCATCAGCGTCGACCCGATCATGGACCTGGCCAAGCCGCAGCAGATCCACGGCTACCTGTACGCGGGCGGCAACCCCGTCACGAACAGCGACCCGTCGGGCCTGGACTACTGCCCGAGCACGGAGTGCAACCACTACGACCCGAACATCGTGGCCACCATCCGAGGGGAGTCGCTCGACGCCGCGCGCGCTGACATCGCGAACGTACGGCGGCAGGAGGACGAGATGGGCATTCCCAGGAGGTCGAGCACGATCAAGCGGCAGTGGGACAAGAACGACGACACCAATCCTGCTGGGAGCGGGACCTACTACGGTGAACTCAACAACCGCAACGGGGGCCTGACCAAGGAACAGCGCCGCCTGCTCGGCGACCGCCTGCGCGATGACCTCTTCAACCGCACGCGCTGGCAGATCGGGCCGAACGTGGATGACAGAGAGATGGGCGAGATCCGCGGCACCGACGGCTACAACATGAACCTCGCCGAGAGGGAGCTCTGCCGCGAGCACAAGTTGGAGTGCGTCGACTACATGACGCTCGGCAAGTGGGCCATCGACAATGCCGACAAGCAGTTCGGCAAGGGCGAGTCGGACGAGAAGAACGCCTACCGCCACGTGCTGTGGCAGGGCCTGCTGACTTCCCGGATGGGTGAGAACCGCGCCGCTGTCTGGGGTGAGGCCCACGAGGCTTACCAGAGCTCGACGAGCATCACCGACAGCAAGGCTGATCTGGTGAACAACCAGTATGGCCGCGCGCTGTACTACACCGCGTGGTTGAAGGAGACGGAGTACATGAACCACCACCCCAGCTTGGCAGCGGGCTTCGACGTCAAGTCCCAACTGCCCTCGCTGGCAATGCAGTACGTCAAGAGCGGCACCTTCGCCAGACCGTCCGACTTCGAGTAGCCACCGCGAGGCGGACCGAACCACAAGCGGTCGGCGTGTGCCCCGCTCCTGAGAGGGGGCGGGGCGCCGCCGTCCACCTGTCGCCACGGCTGTCGCGGCCCGGGAAAAGGCGTTGATCCGCCCGAGACGCACAGGCTAGCGTTCCCGCATCGGCGTGTAGCTCAGTAGTCAGAGCACCGGGCTCCAGACCCGGAGGGCGCAGGGGCAGGACCTGCCACGCCGGCTTATGGACACCTACGCTGACCAGCAGCTCCCGCATCCCGCCCACCCCTACGCCCAGGCGGAGTTGGCCCGGGCCGCCACGACGGCCCGCACCCACGCGGACGAGACTGTCCGCAGGCGGGCCGCCGAACGGGTCGGGCAGTGGCGCGAGGTGCTCGCGGGCACGGCCGACGGTCGGCTGGCGATCGGCTCACGGACCCCCGTGGCCGGACTTCCGGCCTGGGTCACGCCCGAGGTCGTCCGCGGCGGCTTCGCCACCGGCGCGGCGGGCGCCGGCGGGCCGCTGCTGCCGTACGAGGAGGCGTACGCGCGCGAGGCCGGCGTACCCGCCACCCGCGCGGACCTGTTCGGCCACGCGCTCACCCGGCCAGGCCTCGACCGCCTCTGGGACCTCCTGGACAGCGGCCGCTACGAGGTGGCCCTGCCGGAGGAGGCCGCCCTCCTGAGCGTCGCCTGGCTGCTGCGCGCCGGGGACGGTGAGGCTGCCCTCGAACTCGTCGGCGTGCTCGCGCCGTTCGCCGACCGGCTGCGCTTCACCCCCCGCCCCGCCGGTGCCCCCGTACACGACCCGAGCGCGGTGCACCGCCGCACCGTCGCGCAGGTCAGCGGCGCCCTCGCCCGGCGCCGCCCGCACGCCGGCGTCGAGGCCCAGCGGGAGGCGCTCACCGTCTGGCAGCCCTTCGGCGACGCGCTGCTCGCCCACTGGCTCGACACCGCGCCCGCCGGCGGCCGGGTGCTCGACCGCACCCCGGACCGCGCCTGGTACGAGCGCGGCGACGCACTGCTGCGCCGCTACCGCGAACTGGCCGCCGCCCACCCGCACTGCGGCAAGCACCGCAACCCCAAGGAGAACCTCGGCATCCTGCGCGGTGCCCTCGAAGAGGTCGTCGCCCGACGGCCGTTGGAGCCGCGCCGACTCGGCATGCTGCGGCACGCCGCGGAGTGCATGGTCCGCCGCCGGGGCCTGCCCGGCTCCGCCCCGCACACCGCGCTGCGCGCGCGCCAGGCGGCCCAGGCCGCGCTCCCCTCGCACCACGCCGTGGCTCAGCTCGTGCTGCGCCGCCTGTCCGGGCTGCCCCAGGACACCGGTCTCACCGACACCGGCGCGGCGGTCGCCCCGGTGACGCCGGCCGAGGCGGCGGTGACGGGGCTGCCCGCCGGTACCGAGGTGCCCGACGCGGTCCGCCGGGTGGTCGCCGCCGCGCTCAGCGCGCCGGTGGGCACGCTCGTCGAGCAGGGCGTGGTCCCGTCGGCCGAGGTGCTCGCGGAGCTGGTGCCGCAGCTCGTCGCCGTGACGACGGCCGAGGCGTACCCCGACCCGGCCCTGCGCGCGCTGATGGCCGCCACCTACCGGGCGTTCCGCAACCGCCGTTCGCTGCTGCTGCTGAACCTGCAGGGGCAGGTGCGGATCGAGGAACTGCCGTGGGTGCGTGCGGTGGCCGGGCACCGTGCGGGGGTGAGCCGGTCCGGGGCGGGCGGCGACGCGTCCGCCGCCGGTGCCGCACCGACGCGCGCCGAGGCGGTGCTGCGCCAGCTGGGCGAGCTGGCCGTGCAGGGTTTTCCCGCCACGCTGCTGCCCAACCCGCTGGTGCGCGAACTGGGCGTGCTGGCCCGGCAGGCGGAGCTCGGCGCGCCGCTGGTGGAGGAGCTGGCCGCGGACATCTTCGAGGGCACGTTCGGCCCGAAGTTCCTCGCCGCCGCCCGGATCGCCGCGGAGCTGCTCGGCGGCACGGTCTACGAGCGCTACTACGGCATCGACTACGCGGCCCTCCGCAACCTCGCGGTGGCGGAGGCGGCCGAGGCCTCCCTGAGTCGGTACGGGGTCCGTACGTCCCCGGGGTTCGCGCGGTTGTGCCACGAGCGGGCCGCTGCGTCGCGCGCGTCGGGTGCGTCCGCGGCGATTCGGTCGGTGGCGGCCAACGGCACGGTCATCGAGCAGGCACAGATCCTCACCACGCACAACCTGGCCGTCCTCGTCGCCCGCGCCGGCATCGCGCCGCAGCCGGGCTGGGCGGACCTGGCGTTCCGGTGCTTCACCGCCGTGTGCCGGCTGACGGCCCGGGTGCACGGCAACCCGTGGCCGCTGACGACCATCAAGGACGCCGCGTACGCGTGGCGGCACATGGTGTTCCACCTGTCGCTGTGCGGCGCGGAGGAGCGCGCGGACGTGCTGGCGCGGCTGGAGGCGGAGACGGCCCGCCAGCCGACGCACGTCGCAGCCCGGCTCGCGCCGGCGCTCGCGGGCCTGCGGTGGGTCGCGGCGGGCGGCCGGTTCGAACCGGACGGCACGGCCGACGGCGGGCGGGCGCGCCGGCTGCTGGGCTGGACCACGGGGCGCCACTGGTTCCGGGCCGACCCGTTCGCGGAGTCGGTGGGGGGCCTGGGAGGGGATGGGCCCGTGCGCGGCTGAGGAGCACCAGGCTGCTGCCCGGCCTGGTGGGCTGCTGCCCGTGTCTGGCGGGCCGCCCTGCTGAGGGTGGGCCGGTGTGGGGTGGGTGGCGGGTGGCGGGCCGTCCCGTGGTGTGTGGGTCCCCTCGGCGGTTGACGGGGGCGGCCTGCAGGCCCTGCGGCAGGCCCACCCCAGGGGCTTTGGGGCTTCGCCCTGGCCTTCGGCCACCCCTGGCCCGGGCCTGCCTCCGGTCCAGCCTGCCACCCCTGTCAAGCGCCTCCCCCACACACCACGGGACGGCACTCTCGCGAGTTCGTGGATCGTGTCTTGGACTGCCGACTGCCGACTGCCGACTGCCGATTGCCGCTGGCCGCCCGTCGGCTCAGGGCCGGGCGCCATGCGTCACGCGTCGTAGGCCGTGGACCGGCTGACGTCCTCCCAGGCGTTCAACTCCGCGCGCTCCGCGTCCGCGTGGGCGCGGATCGCGTCCACGGCGTCGTCGCCCAGGGCCAGGCGCAGCGGGGTGTGGTCGGCGTCCAGCGCGGTCAGGATGGCCTCGGCGGCCCGTACCGGGTCGCCGGGCTGGGTGCCGTCGGAGTCCGACAGACCCGTGCGGACGCCGCCGACCGTGTCCTCGTACGCCGGCAGGACCGTGGCGGTGCTCTGGAGCGCGCCGGCTCCGGCGAAGCCGGTGCGGAAGGCGCCCGGTTCGACGATGAGGCACGTGATGCCGTGCGCGGCGACCTCGCCGGCCAGTGCCTCGGTCAGCCCTTCCAGGGCGAACTTGGTGGCCGAGTACGCGCCCACGCCCGGGAACGACAGCCGCCCGCCCATGCTGCTCATCTGCACCACCGCACCCGACTTCTGCGCCCGCATGTGCGGCAGCACGGCCCGCACCAAGGCGGCCGGGCCGAAGAAGTGCAGGTCCATCAGGTCGCGCAGTTCTGCGTCCGAGGTCTCCTCGACCGCGCCGACCAGGCCCCGGCCGGCGTTGTTGACCAGTACGTCGATCCGCCCGAAGCGGTCGACGACCTCGGCGACCACCTCCGCGGCGCGGGCCGTGTCCGCCACGTCCAGGGCCACCGGCACCAGCCGCCCGGGGTGCGCGGCGGCCTCGTCCGCGAGCGCGGCGGGGCGGCGCACCGCCGCGACGACGGTGTCGCCGGCGGCGAGGGCGGCCTCGGCGAGGGTGCGGCCGAAGCCGGACGAGGCGCCGGTGATCAGCCAGATCCGGTCGCCGGGTGTCGGCGGAATGTCCTGCGCGGGCATGAGGGTCCTCCTGGGTCGGCCGGGTCGCGCCTGTGCGGGCATTGTCGGCCACCGCCGGGCCGCCGGCGGGTTTCTCCGTGCACAGTCAGGAGCCCCGCGGAGTACGCACGTGCCCGCCGGGCACGGCTCAGAGCGGGTCGAGGAGCATCAGGACCTCGTCCCGGGTGTCGTCCGGGGCGAGCCGGAGCGCGGCGGGCCAGCGCCCGGCCTCGCGCCAGCCGAGACGCTCGTAGAACGGCTCCAGCCCCTCGCCGCCGCGGGCCGCGAGCCGGAGTTGCTCCAGGCCGAGTTCGTCCCTGGCCAGCGTGCGCAGCTCGGTCATGAGCGCCGTGCCGATGCCGCGGCCGCGGTGGGCGGGGCGGGTCTGGAGGTGGTGCACCGTCCCCCAGTGCCCGACGAGCCGGTACGGATCGCGACGCAGCAGCACCCAGCCCGCGAGCTCCCCGCCGACCGTCGCGGTGACGAGGTGCCCGCGGCCGGGGGCGAGTCCGCCGATGATCCCGTCCGCGACCGGACCCACCTCGTCGGCCGAGACGGGCGGGAAGGGGAAGCCGGCGGCCCCGCCCGCGTTGGTGACGGCCACCCAGCAGTCCACGAGCTCCCTGCGCAGCTCCGCCCCGACCAGGTCCGGGTCGCTCACCCGGGCCAGTGCGGGCGGGCCCGTGCGTGCGTGCGTCATCCGGTCAGTCGCGGCCGGTCTGCTCGACCAGGTCGTTCAGGGACCCGATCCGCCCCGTGGTCTTGAGCTTCTCGCCCGTGTCCGACCAGGTCCGCCCGATGTCCTTGGCCGCCTTCTCGGCGGAGTCCGTGCTGTAGTCGGGCTTGTACGCGTCGGCCGAGAAGATGTCGCCCCAGGACTTCTGCTCGATGTCGTCCTCGTTCGCGTGCGGGTTGCCGTACAGCGAATTGGCGCCGACCTTGAGCGCCCCCTGGATGTACTGGTCCTCCTCCCACAGCGCGCCGGCCGCGATGCCGAGTTCGGCGGCCAGCACGCTGGCGTCCTGGACCAGGGCCCGTACGCCCCACTCCCAGCGCTCGCAGAAGTCCTCGAACGCACCGGCCACGTCCGCGTGCCCGGCCTCCATGCCGGTCATCGCCAGGGACGAGAAGCCGGCGCCCATCGACGCGCCGCCGGCCGTGCCGTTCTCGCGCAGCCCGGCCACCGCGCCGCGCAGGCCCGTGGTGATGTTCCGGACCGCCTCCGGGTCCATGGCCAGGTCCTTGTCGCGGCCCACCGGTCACCTCCGCAATGTCGAGATCGGGATCTCCCGTACCGGAGCCACGTTATCCGCCGCCGCCGACGGGGCCGCCGGGTGGGTGCGGGGCGAGAGGCAGCCCGTAACCGCCGGGCGCACAATCGAAGGACGAACGCAATGACCACGGCCGCCGCGCTGACGTCCCCGTCGCCCCGACGCCCCGTCGAGCCGACGCACCCGTCACTCCGGCGGCGCGGGGCACCGGAACGGCCGGTACCGGCCTTCCCCCGCCCCTCAGTCCTTGGGGGACGCCATGGATCTCGGCTTCCTGAAACCGCTCTTCACCCGGCAGGGCCCCTGGGCCTCCGTGTACATCGAGACCACCCGCGCGACCGAGGACGCGCAGAAGATCCAGCAGTTGCGCGAGCGTGCCCTCGCCTCCCAGCTGATCGACGCGGACGTGGACGGCTACACGGTCCGGGCGATCATGAACCACCTCCTGCAGGAGCCGGTCTCCGGCGCCCCGCCCGGCCGTGCCCTGTTCGCCGCCGGCGCCGAGGTGGTGCTGGACGTCCCGCTGGCCCGGCCGCCGGCCGCGACCGACGCGAGCTGGTCGATCCTGCCGCACGTGGCGCCCTTGGCCGTACTGAAGGGCGACCAACCGGACTGTCTGATCGCCTTCGTCGACCGCACGGGCGCCGACCTGGAGCTGTGCGACGACCGGCAGCGGCGGCGCCTCGGCGAGGCCAGGGGCCGGGCTTGGCAGGACCGCGGCCACCGCGGCACACCTGAGGACCGCCAGGAGTGGCACTACCGGCACAAGGTGGAGAACGCCTGGGAGGAGACCGCCGGCATCATCGCCGCCGAGCTCGTCCGCCGGATGCCCGAGACCGGTGCCGGGCTGATCGTCCTGGCCGGCGACGCGCGCGAGCGCCACGCCGTGCACCACCGGCTTCCCGAGCGGGTACGGGCGGTGACGGTGGAGATCGACGGTGGCAGCCGGGCCCGCGGCACGTCGGAGGAGGTCCTGGACCGGCAGATCCGACAGGCCCGCGAGAAGTTCGCCCGGGACCGCCTCGACAGTGCTCTGGACCGGTTCCGCACCGGTCGCGGCCGTCCCGGTGAGCACCGGGAGTCCACCGTCGACACCGGCCCCGGGGAGGCGGCCGAGGGCATGCCGGCCGTGCTGGACGCCGTGCGCACCCACCAGGCGGCCACCCTGCTGCTCACCCCGGGCGGCGCCGACGCCGGACGCGAGGTGTGGATCGGCCCGGGGGCCGACGAGGTCGCCGTGCAACGCGGCCAGGCCAAGGCCATGGGTGTCGCCAAGCCCGAACGGGCGCGGGCGGACGACGCCCTCCTGCGTTCGGCCGCGGCGGCCGGCTGCGAGGTGCTCGTGGTCCCCGAGGGGGTCGCGGGTCCCGCCGGCGGCCTGGGCGCCGTACTCCGCTGGACCATGTGAGGGCCCCGTACCGAGCGCCCCGCGCCACGCCCCCGGATGCGCAACTCACCGGTTGCGCTTCCGGGGGCGTACGTGCAACTCTGGAATTGCACGAAGCGAGTGACGCAGACGCACGGCGCGAGTGAGGGAGCCTTCCCATGAGCGAGGATCGGATCGAACGCGAGACGCTGATCGCGGCACCCCTGGAGCGGGTCTGGGCCCTCGTGGCCGAGCCCGGCTTCTGGGTCGGCGAGCCCGAGGCCGTGGCCGGCACGGTGGCCCGGGAGGGCGAGTCGACGGTGGCCAGGAACGCCCGGTACGGCGACTTCCCGGTCCGGGTCGAGAAGGTCGACCCTCCCACGTACCTGGCGTACCGCTGGGCCAGTGCCTTCCCCGGCGAGGAACTGCGCGGGGACAACACCACCCTCGTCGAGTTCACGCTCACCGCCGAGGGCGACAAGACCCGGCTCCGCGTCGTCGAGAGCGGCTTCGCGGCCCTGCCCGGCTCCGAGGAGCTGCGCGGCAAGGCCTTCCGGGACAACTCCGGCGGCTGGCCGGAGGTGCTCGACGCCTTCCGGACCCGCGTCGAGCGGGCGGCCCCGTGACGGAGCCGCCCCGCGGACCGGGCGGGGCGGCCGGGGCGCCCGACGGCGTCCTGGCCGCCCTGGCCGACCCCACCCGGCGGCAGGTGCTCGACCTGCTCGCCGCCCGCGGCGAGGCCACCGCCACCGTGCTGGCCGAAGGCCTGCCGGTGTCCCGGCAGGCGGTCGTCAAGCACCTGGCCGTCCTCGACGCGGCGGGCCTGGTCGTCGGGACCCGCGCCGGCCGCGAGGTCCGTTACGCCGTCCGCCCCGAGGCCCTCGGCGCGACGGCCCGCTGGATGGCGGCCCTCGCCGCCGACTGGGACCGCCGCCTGAACCGCATCAAGCTCCTCGCGGAGGCGGCGCGGGAACCCGAGGCGCCCGCCTCCGAGCCACGCGTCTCCGGATCGCGCGCCCCTGAGGAGCCTGCCTCCGAGGTGCCGGACCCCGGTGCGCCCGATCCCGGTGTGCCCCCTCGCGGGGCCGCCTCGCCGGAACGCCCCTGATCCCTTTCCTCGGGATCACGTTGCCGCGTGGATGCATCGGGCTGTTCGGGGTACCCGAGTGCGGACGACGAAACACTCACACGAGGGACACCAGCCATGACCCAGGACCCCGCAACGGTGGGCGAGCCGCACGAGCCGACCCCCGCCGAGCACGAGGCCCGCGACCGAGTCCGTCGCCGGGCCACCGGCATGACGCACCACCAGGCCGCCGGGGCCCTCGACGAGGCGAGGCACGCAGCGGGCGACCTCGCGGACGCGGACGCCGGCACCGCGGCCGAGGTCGCGGAATGGCAGCGGATCACCGACCTGCTCTTCGACCACGGCGGCCCGTACTCGGTAGAGGCCGACGCGTACGTGCAGGGCGAGCTCACGGCACGCCGTGGCGGGCAGGTCGGGGCCTGACGCGAGGCGGGCCGGACGCCAGGTGCTGCCACGGCGGCCGGCCGAGGCGTCCTTGAAGCTTCACCGACCCGCACGGGCGCACAGTTCGCAGTGGACCGTGGCGAACGGCGCGGCTCCTGCCAGGACTTCGAGCCCGTCGTGCAGGTGAATTGCGATCACGGTCGGGCGGCGAAAGCATGGAAGCGGGATTCCGCCCGACAGCAGCCGAGAACGGCCGTCGTGGATGTCGGATATCCGTCCGGTTCGACCATTCGCTGGGGTGGGCGGACGACGTGCGAACGCTCTCGGGAGGGAGGGAGCGGCGCGAACACCGCGTGCCGGCACCTGCTCCGGCTCATCGCACCGCGCAACGCATGGACAAGCTCGTCTTTCCGGCTCGGGCACCGGTTGCCGCCTTGTCGCGGCATGAGGACCACATGGAGGTCTGGGCGGTCGCCTCCGACGGAGGTCACTACCTCGCCTGGTGGGACGGGAGCAACTGGTACGAGTGGCGTCACCTGGGTACGGACGCCTTCCCGCTCCAAGCGCCGATAGCAGCCCTGTCCCGGTACGAGGGCCACATGGAGGTGTTCGCCGTCCGGCCGGACGGCGGTCTGTACGGCAATTCGTGGGGTGGGGAGAACGCCCACTGGCACGGTTGGTACCGGATGGGGGCGGAGACC
>NZ_JBIVNX010000016.1:62171-66275 GCF_044753805.1 Streptomyces sp. NPDC093225 | reverse complement strand
GATGGTGGTCTGTACGGCAACTGGTGGGGTGGGGAGGATGCCCATTGGCATGGTTGGGAGAGGGTCGGTCCGGAGAGTTTCGACCCGAGGACGCCGGTTGCCGTGGTGTCTCGCAACGACGACCACATGGAGTTGTTCGCCGTCCGGCCGGACGGCGGTCTGTACGGCAATTCGTGGGGTGGGGAGAACGCCCACTGGCACGGTTGGTACCGGATGGGGGCGGAGACCTTCGACGCGGGCGCGCCTGTTGCTGCCTTGTCGCGTTTCGACGACCACATGGAGGTGTGGGCCGTCCGTCCTGATGGTGGTCTGTACGGCAACTGGTGGGGTGGGGAGGATGCCCATTGGCATGGTTGGGAGAGGGTCGGTCCGGAGAGTTTCGACCCGAGGACGCCCGTTGCCGTGGTGTCTCGCAACGACGACCACATGGAGGTGTTCGCCGTCCGGCCGGACGGCGGTCTGTACGGCAATTCGTGGGGCGGGGAGAACGCCCACTGGCACGGCTGGTACCGGATAGGGGCGGAGACCTTCGACCCGAGGACCCCCATCGCCACGGTCTCCCGGAACGACGACCACATGGAGATCTGGGCCGTCCGGCCGGACGGTGGTGTGTACGGCAACTGGTGGGGTGGGGAGAACGCCCACTGGCAGGGTTGGTATCGCATCCAGACGGGCCACGAGAAGATCGACGTACGGTGGCGTTCCTGGGGTGCGGCTGCCGGGCCCTTCGGCGGACCCACCGGGCCGAAGGAAGACGTCCCCGGCGGGACCGGACTGCGCCAACGGTTCGAGCACGGGGAGATCGCCTCGTCGCCCGACCAGGACATGGTCGTCAGCGTCTTTCGATTGCGCAACGAGGCCTGCTTCGAGTGGTCAAGGCCCCACTTCGAGCACGACTACTTCCGGTACGACATCTCGTACGACCAAGTGAGCCAAGGCCAGGCCGCCATGCAGCACCGGTCGCGGGAGCGTGGCCGGGTTCGGATCTGGGCGCGGCTGCAGGGATTCGGTGAGTACGCCTTCACCGTCAAGAGCTGCACCGAACCGACCCTGGGATCGGACGCGTGCAAGGACTGGTCCGTACCGGTGCGGGCGCACCTCGCGCTGTCCGCCGAAACCCCGGATCCCGGGGGTCCCCATGTCAGTGGCGTGATCGCGGAACGCTGGCACGAGCTCGGCGCCTGGGCCGGTCCTCTCGGCAAGCCGGTCGGCGCGGAGGACCTCAATCCGGACGGAGGCATCCGCAACCAGGAGTTCGAGTACGGCCGTATCTTCACCGCGCCCGCCTTCGGCCCTGGAATGGTCATCGCCGCCTATCAGCGGTGCAACTTCATCGAGGTCAACTGGGGAGGGTCTGACACCGCGTTCAATGAGTTCCGGGTCGAGGTCAACCACAACGGCACCAAGATCCTGGAAGAGGTGGTGGAGGCCGGGCCCCTGCCCGACGAGTGGGCGCGGCCGGGCACCGGATGCGGTCAGTTCCGCCTTCCCGATCCTCCCGGCACAGGGTTCTACACGTTTCGCGTGCACCCCAACATCACGTCGTCGTTCCTTCCGGATCCGCCCTTCGAGGGCTCTCCCTACGGGAGCACACCGGAGATCGGAATCTGGTTCGAACGCAGGGACGCCGAAGACCACATCACCATCGACGTGCCCGCTCTCGACGGCACGCCGGCCGCCGCATACGCCAGCCAAGGCAGTCGTGTGAACTGCATCGCCAGGTACATCGCGCGCGTGAATCCGCTGCTGGTGGGCCACGGGAGATCCGTGGTGGTCGACGAGGACTCCACGATGGCGCTCGTCGCGCATCTGCAGGCACTGGCCGACGACCCGGACTTCCGCGTTCCGGGGGAGTTGCCCGACCACGTCCTTGCCCACGTCTTCCTGAGGCAACTGGACCGGGGGGACGCGCTCGTAGGGACAACGGTCCCGGGAGCGGGGCCCTGGAGCCGCAAAGGCGATTACGACATGGCGCTCAAAGGGCTCATGGTCATCGCCTGCCGTTACCGAAATCTGCTGACCGCGGAAGAACTCGAGTACATCCTGTTGAGGTTCGTGCCCCCCGAACTCGCCGGACCGGTCGACCGCATCATGCATTCGCTCATCTATGTCGAGGTGATCCCGGAAACCGAGAACCACCTCTTGATGATCGAAAGCACCAGGTATCTGGTGAACCAGCTGCTTTTCGAGCTGCTCGGCGACCCGAGGTTCGACAATGTCGCGAACGGCGTGGAAGCCTGGCTGCTCGACTATCTGCACACGATCGCGAAGCACGACTTCCTCGAATTCAACGCACGTCCCTACCAGAGAATGTCCCTGCATGCACTGTTCAACCTCCATGAGTTCGCCAAAGAAGGCAGTGCGATAAAGGCCGCCGCGCAGATTCTGCTCGACTACGTGTTCGTGAAATTCGCCGTCTCCAGTGATCGGGGGCGCCGGGTCGCTCCCTTCCGTCGGTTGCACGAGAACCTCAACCGCCCGGACGAGGACAGGTTCAACCAACTCGTGCGGACCGACAGGGGCGACCAGGTCGCCGAGTTCTCTGCGGCATACACGGGTCCGATCGACCGCGACGGTAAACCCGAGGGGAAGTTCGTCAAAGAGTGGACGTTCGTGCCGCTGATCTCCGGACTGGCCGCGTACCGTCCGCCGCCCGCCGCATACGTGCTCGCGATGACGCCCCCGCCGACTCCGATGCAGCACAGGATCTACCACGGGGTTCGCCCGGAGGTGTACGAGGCGGATGAGCTCGCCGACGGCGGAGTCGAGATCTACTACCGATCGCCGTCGTTCCTCCTGGCAGCCGGAGGCATGTTCCTCAACAGCGGCTACGGCTGGGACGACAATCCCGTCACCCACTACAAGGATGTCGCGGTCGCGCAGGCCACCACCCTGATTCCCACCCGCACAGATCCCACGTTTGTCGAGCTCATTCGATTCGAAAGATACTTCTCAGGAGGCGTGCTCGGGAGGTACTCGGTGAACACGGCCGTTCATCGAGGGTTCGCCTGCGGAGCCAACCTGGCCATTCCGAGATGGTATCTGAGTCAACTCTCCGAGGCCGAACTCCAGGGAAACTGGGCATTTATCGACCTCGGTCCGAACGCTCCGGACGCCGGCCACCGGCTGGGCCTGTACGTTGCCGCGTACCGAACCGCCGCAAAGAACTGGTCAAGTGGATTCTCTATCGTCTCCCCGCTGAATGTCGGATTCCTCTACGCGATCGAATCGACGGCGATCGAGGACTTCGCGACGTTCCAACAGCGCACCCGGGCACGCAATCCGAACCTGAACGCACTCGATGCGCAGAGCCCGCCGGGTGAACTCGATTACGGCGGCACGTACACCTTCAACACGCCGGACGGGAACCCGGATTCGGGGAGTGCCCACGCCTTCACGTTCAGGATCCTGTCCGACGCCTACGAGGACTGGCCCGAGGGTTACCATGTCGGCCCGCCCATGTCGAAGTACGCCACGCGCATCATCTCCATGGACGGACTGCCACTTGCGAACCTCGACTCGCTGCCTCTCGTCGAGGGGCCCTTCCTGAACGTGCCGCGCAACCCGGACGGCAGTGGCGGACACGTCGGACTGGTCGAAGTCCGCCATCCGGGCAGTGAGACCACTCCCCTCGTCCTCGACTTCAGGAACGCACGGAACCCCGTCTACGGAGACAACGCAGGCGCGTGCCCGCAGCCGTGGCTCGACCGTGCCGGTGCACTCGCGGCCTTCGCCTGGAAGCTCAGGCAGGTGGGCAAAGGCAAGGAAGCCGCGGAGGCGATGCTTGACCGGCTCGACATCCTCATGCGGCTCGCGGGCATCGAGCCGGACAAGTACCGGCCGATGGTGGGTGCTGCACTGATCGACCTGCTGACCGGCTTCCGCGCCGGACTGGGGGCCGCCACCGCGTTGTCCATGGCCCGCCGGACGGTGCAGCTGTACGAGGAGTTGGCGGGAATCCGCCCGACCGGCTCGACCGCTCCGGTGGACTATCAGAACCTGACCGCGTTCACGCCCAACCAGTACTGGTACAGCCCTGGCGGGGCCAGCCTGGCCAATGCCCTCTATCAGCTCGCATACACCCACTGGGAAGGGCATGATGCG
>NZ_JBIVNX010000016.1:0-62075 GCF_044753805.1 Streptomyces sp. NPDC093225 | reverse complement strand
CGGCGCGGTGTCACGCTCTACGAAGAGCTCGCCGGTCTGCGCGCGGTCGGTGCGGGTGGTCCTGTCGACTACGGCGATCTTGCCGGCTTCACGCCCAACCAGTACTGGTACAGCCCTGGCGGGGCCAGCCTGGCCAATGCCCTCTATCAGCTCGCATACACCCACCGGGATGGGAACGATGCGGTGGGTGCTGCCGGGGCGATGGTCGAGTGCGTTCGCGTGCACGAGCGTGTTTTTGCGGAAGTGCCGGAGCACAAGCCTGTGTTGGGCAAGGTGATGGTGACCGACTTGGTGGTTCTCAGGTCTGGGCTTCCGTGGGACGTGGCTCGTTTCTGGGCTCGGCGCGGTGTCACGCTCTACGAAGAGCTCGCCGGTCTGCGCGCGGTCGGTGCGGGTGGTCCTGTCGACTACGGCGATCTTGCCGGCTTCACGCCCAACCAGTACTGGTACAGCCCTGGTGGGGCCAGCCTGGCCAATGCCCTCTATCAGCTCGCATACACCCACCGGGAAAGCCACGAGTTCGTGACCGGCGCCCGCGCCATGGTGCAATGCGTCCACGTCCACGAGCGCGCGCTCGGCGGAGACCCGGAAATCAAACCCGTCCTCGGCAAGGTCGTGGTGAGCGATTTGGTCGTCGGGTTCAGGTCAGGACTCCCTCAGGACGAGGCCTGCCTCTGGGCCCGCCGCGGAGTCACCCTCTTCGAAGAGCTCGCCGGCCTGCGTGCACCCGGGGCCACGGATCAGGTCGACTACGGCGACCTCGCGCAGATCGTGCCCAACCAGTACTGGAGCGGATCCGGCGGTGCCGACCTGACCAACGCCCTCTACCAGCTCGCTCACACCCTGAAGGAGGCGAACGACCTTCCCGCAGGTGTCATCGCCATGCACCAGCGCGTGCGACTGTTCGAACGGCTCGTGGACGTTGATCCGAGCCGTTGGTCGAGCGCCCTGCACGACGCACGGACCGACGCGGCTGCTTTCGGCAGCTAGGACACCTCATGCAGCTATTGAGGTTGAACTCGTGGTGTCGCGACCAGACACCGGTAGTGCGCGGTGAGGAGCTACGCACAAGTGTGTCGGTGGCTCAGACTCGCAATGGTTGTGGACGCTCTGTCGCGAGCCGAACCGTTCGGACAAGTCGATCTACGGCGTGCCGGTCCGGCACATGAACGCGACCGCTTCGATCACCTGCCGGAAGTCACGTCATCGCCCATGCCGCTTAGGCAGCCGATCCGGCAGCAAGGGCTCAATGCGCGCTCACCCGGCGTCCGTCAACGGCAAACATCCAGCGATGATCAAATGCCCCTCAGGAACGGCCTTACCGCAGGCCTAGCGACGAGCACGAAAAGCCTTGACCCGCTTGGCCGACGCCGCCTTGACAAGACGCCGTTTCACACGAGGACCATACTGATCTCATAGGCATGAGGCCATCTGCCCGATCTTGCGTCGCGTCCACTCCGAATCAAACGATCTCAGACGCCGATCAACCCCGCATAGATGCAAGGCACGACTCTGCGCAAAATCGTTACGGAGGAACTGAGGCTTTCATGAAGCAGACATTGAATCTTGAATGGGCTCCCGCGACTGGAACGGCGCCGGGGAATGCGCTCGGGTGGTCACTGATCGCGGATGGCACGGTCTCGCATCCGGCGCTGACATCGACCAATCTGCAAGCGCAGATGCGAAGGACACGCTTCACGAGCAAGTCCGCCGCGAACGTGAGTGCCGGGCTCATCAGCAGCGATGCGCTCTGCTGGCGAGGAAATTCCACTGGCTTGGGTGGCTTTGTCTTCACGGCGCGCTTCAGTATGTCGAGCAACGTGGATCATAGCCGGGCCTTCGTTGGGCTGTCTTCGACGTCGTCCTCGCTCATGAGCGCCGAACCGAGCGTAGCCTCGGTGGACGCGCTCGGCATCGGGTTCGATTCGACCGATCGCTCCAGTGGAAACTGGACCCTAATTCGCAAAAATGCTTCGATGGGCGTCAAAGAGGCACTCGGTGCTACCAGAATCGCCAGCGCCTCGAACGGCCTCTCCCTTGAGACGCAGAACACGATCAACGTCGTGTCGACCTCTGGATTTCCACCGATGGGCACCGTTGCCGTCACGACCAGCGCCGGGGTGCAAACCGTAAATTACACGGGCGTCACGGCCACCTCTTTCACCAACTGCACCGGCGGTACGGGAGTGATGTCCGCGGATGGCCCGGGTGGCCCGGGTGGCGCCGTTGCCCTTGCCAGCACGCAGATCGCCGCAGGCTCGGGCGGAGAGTCCCTATCCCAGGCGACGACGATCAACGTCGCCTCGACCGCCGGCTTCGCCTCTTCCGGGATCGTGTACGTCACGACGAGCAACGGCAACCAGGTCGTCACCTACACGGGCAAGACGGGAACGTCGTTCACGGGATGCACGGGGGGTACGGGCACTATGTCGACGGGCGGAACGGTCACTGCCTCAGCCGCCTGGAGGAATATCAACGATGTCTACGATCTTACGATCAGCGCCGCGCCCAGCGGAACGCAGATAGTGGTTTCGCTGGTAAACGTCTCGACGGGCGCAGTCGTCCTGAGCAACGTCGCCTATCCGAGCAGCTTGCCGGCGAACACAGCGTTTCTCTACGCGCATGCCGAGATCGGCCCCGCCCAGGCGGGCGAGCCCACGAAGCTTGATCTCGCTGGGATGTCGCTCGTTGAGCGACGAGGAACGTCTCTCGGAACCCTGGAGCCGCTCGGCGGATGGTACGACGTCACGGATTACGGCGCGACGGGTGACGGCCAACGAGACGACACCGCCGCGATCAACGCGGCCATCCAAGCCGCGAAAAACCTTGTGACCTGGACAGGAGACCCTACGGCTGGCGGCAGAGTCTATTTCCCTCCCGGTACGTACCGTTGCACCGGCCAGATCCTGATCGACGGATCCGTGTCGCTTCAGGGGGCAAAGGGGGACGGGCCATATCCCGCCGTCACCCTGTTTTTTGACGAAAATATCACCGTTCCCCAAAATGGACTCGTCCGCCTCAAAATGGGCACCACGAGGACCGGCAGCAAGACTGGCGGATTTCTGACGATTTCAGAAATCGCGGTTGTGCAGAGGCGGACGCCCCAGCGAGACAAGCTGATGACGGTTGCCGGGATCTTGGTCAATGTCGCGTGTGTGCAGCTGCATAACGTCATGGTGTCCCAGATCCAGGGGCACGGGATCGAGATTACGAGCTCCGTAACCGATATCCCCTCCCGATCCGACAGGATTGCAGACTCGTGGCTGCTTTCCGGTCAAATTCGGCTTTCATCTAACGCTGGCCACGGCTTCTACACCCATGGCGAAGACTCCAGCGCGGGCGCGAGCGTCGGCCTCATCGATGCGCGTGGAAATGGCGGGTACGGAGTCTACGAGGACAGCTTCCTCGGCAACTATTACGCGGCGATCCACACTACGGCCAACGGGATCTGTCATTCGGACGCGGATCTGAACCATGAGCACGCAGACGAGTGGACGTGTGCTGCTACGGCTTTCATCACTATGGATGGCGTCCCAAATGCTGAAACGGGCCCCATACCATCCAACTCGAAGCCGATCTGGCAGTCGCAGAGTGTGGTCACGCAGCGCGGAGAGCTCTGCATCCCGACGTGGTCGAAAAATACTTGGTTCCTTTACCGGGCGACGCATATCGAGCCGGCCCCCAATAATAAAACAGGAGGGCTTGAACCTCAGTGGCCTAACGTTATCGGCGCCAAGGTTCCCGACGGTGGTGTGGAATGGACTTGCTGGCGCGAGCTTGGTGGGGCTGTCAGTAATGGCGCGAAGAGCGCACCGGAGGGGACCCTCTCAGTAAATCTGACAGAGTACGGAAGTATCTACGCTGAAGGCAATCAAAACCAGGTGTATCTTCGCGTACCCGCGCGCATTCCCGAGTCGAGCCCGTATGGACTGGAAGCCCGAAGTGCACCACCACGCACGAATATGCCGATCGAGATTCAGAACCCGTACCGGGTCGGCAACCATCTCGACCCAAGTAAGAGTCACACGTTCGTCGGCTTGGGCAGATGGGGTTTCGGTCATCGCCAGCCACTCGGAGTCGATCCTGACGTCATCTTTCGATGGGGCGCTAATAGAGATCCAGCGAGGCCGAATGATGTTGCCGGGGTATGGCTCGGAGATTTCAAGGAACACGAGTTCAGGTATCTCGGCAACGTTACCGACGGCATCTATCGATATGAGCAGCGATGGCGAACCGGCTTTGGTGCACCCTACCAAACTTGGCACTCATACCAGATCAACGGGACTCGGGGAGCACAGCTTCAGCCCGCAGCGTTCGTTGTCCCGTCTTTGTGGATCGGCAACCGGGTGGGGACGGCGCATGAGACGCGGATTGGCGCGGTGCACTCGCGGGACGTGGACGGGAAGCCGTATCTCGCCGACGCGAGCCTGTCGGGGTGCGGGTACTTCCCGTCGGGATCGATCCTCTTCAATAAGGATTATCCAAGGAACGGGCCCGTGGGGTGGATTGCCAAAGAGGATTGCGGCGTCGCCGTGGCTGGAGCCCAAGGCCTGTTTGGGTCCGCCGGATGGATCTGGGCCGGCCATGTATGCGAGGTGAACGACCACGGCGTATGGGTCGCGCTCAACCAGGGGCATGACCCCGGCTCTATGGACGCCTTCAATGCGCTGGAGTCGAAGCCAGGTAATACGTACAACACCGGTACAATCAATTGGAAGTGCGTTGGCACGAGTAGCGGCAACCCGAACTCGTGGGAAGACTTGGGCCCCACTACTTCGGCGACGAGCTGGTCGCATGTCGGCAACGCCCGTCGAAGGGAATACGAGAACATCGCCAACGTTCAGACCTCCGGTGCGACAGTCACAAGTCTGTTCACATGGGCGATTCCAGATGAAGCCGTGTCCACGATTACGGCCGAGGTAGAGGCCATCAAGACCGACGGGAGCGCGACCGCGTCCTACGTCCGTCGAGTGCGCATCAAACGAGACGGCGGCGTGGTTACCGTTGGTACCGTCGACACGACGTGGACCGACGAAGAGGCTGCTCTCGCCGGCTGCGACGTGACGATCGGCAACAGCGGGAACATGGGACACGTACGCGTTACCGGGATCGCGGCGACGCCGATCGCCTGGTCGTGCAAGGTCAAGCGCTCAGAAACGACACATGGCCCGTGACCCCTAGGGGAACGAAACGGGCCGTACCGAGTCTGTAGCCGTGTGGTTCAGGGGGAGACCTGTTCCGGTGAGGCATCCCTCGATGATGTCGCTGCGGTATTGGAGCCGGCGGAGGCCGCGTCGGAGTCGGCGTATGAGGTGGCTCGGGTCAGTGAAGGCCACGTTGGCCTGAGTGGTCCGGCGGAGGATCGACCAGATACCTTCCACGGGGTTGAGATCGGGTGCGTAGGGCGGCAGGTGGTAGACGGTGAGCCAGTCCTGCGCGTCGATGAAAGCCCTCATCCGCCGGTCTTTGTGGACATTCAAGTTGTCCCACACCAGGACGATGGGTGCGCCGAGCTGCTGGTGAGCGGCGACGAGGAGGTTTCGGTACTCGCTCCAGGCGAAACTTTTGCGGCCTCCACTCTTGTGATCACCATGGTGTTTGGGCCGGTAGATCAGGCGGGAGCGTTCGCCGGGTCTGTAGCAGCACAGGGCGGCGATGGAAAGGCGGCGCTGGGAACGGCTGCGGACCCGGATGACGGGTGTGCTGCCGCGCCGGCTCCAGGTGCGGGAGGTCGGCGGCGTCATCGAGAAGCCGGCTTCGTCCTCAAAGGCGATCCAGGCCTCGAGCGCCGCCGCGGTGTTTCCACGTGCGGCCACACTTCCTCCACCCAGCCGGCCACCGTCGCCTCGTCACGCTCGACCGCACGACGGGCCGGAACCTGATGACTCCAACCACGTCTGCGCAGCATCTGCGAGATCCCCGAGAGTGTCATTGACTTGTGGGAACCGTCGCCCGATAAGAATCTTGATCCTGGCGACCGAAACCCGCTTGGGCCAGCAGCCTTCCAGGCATGCCGCCACCGCTGGACCGACCGGATGCTGACCCGTAACTCCTTTGCGATGTCCGTACTGCCCCGCCTGGCGGCGAACATCACCGCTGCTCCATCCGGATCCGCTCGCGGAAGGCTTGCCTCTCCGGGGTCAGACCCCCACCCTGCGGATACCTCATACACCCGGCATGCCGCGACGATCACCGATTGCCATCTCCCACGACAACCGGCCTTCAAAGTCAGTAACGACGTCCAGTGGACCTTGGTCGCCGCTACTGCTCATAGGCGACGCTGAACCCCTGGGTCGTCTCGCCGTATCTCTTCAGCTGGTCCCGGAGCGTGGTTGCAGCCAGTGGTACTCGGCGTTCCAACTCTTCCCAGCGGACGAAACGCAGTCGCTTGGGCATGACAACGAGACCGGTGACCGCATCCCAGAACGCGTCCCAGTTCATGCCGTAGATCGAGGGGAAAGCGAGCTCTCGCTTGAGGACCTCATGGAGATCACGGTCGCTGCGCACCGAACCGACGTCGATCACCACCTCAGGGTTCGGATCGTGCGTCGGCTCTTCGGGAGTTCCCCAGAAGGATGGGAGCCACCAGCACAGGGCTGAACCATCATCAGGCCAAGGACGGCGGTCTTCGCCCACGAACTCCTCGAAGAAGTCGGTGGCCGGGTCGATCGGGCGCCACCCTGGGGCGAGAGGTTCGTCATCTGCCGGGGGCCGGACAAACCGCCGCCCTCGCTGATCGCAGGCACCATAGGCCCGGAAGTTCTGCTGAGCCTCGGCGAGCGACCATTGATTGGCGCCACCCGGCCTGAACGGCCAGCGGAACTGCACCGGGTCGTCTTCCCAGGAGCAGACTGGGCAGATGGCATAGGAACCGGGCCACCCATCTTCAACATCGAAGACGAGATGACCACAGCAGGGGCAGGGGCGGCGCGTATCCACAGGGCCAGTCTGGTCTGTGCCCTGAACAGCGGCGACTCCGTTTCTTGGGAACAGTCACTTCCGGGCCGGAAGCGCAGCAATCGGATATGCGATGGACTCGTCGAAGGGGGTGCGGCTCTGGGCGCAGTGGTGGAGCTGGCTGTGCATCCGGTTGAACAGGGGTGCCGCAGAGCGTGCATGTGCCCGTCCCCTCCTGCCTGGCGGCGCCGGTCGTGGGCGTCTGCGCCGGGTGAACCGCGGCTCGTGGTCAGTACACCTAGGGCGCGGCGGCCGTGCGTAGGCCCAGGGTGATCAGCACGGCCGCGGTGCCGCGGGCCAGGGCCGCCTTCGCGCGCGGGCGGCGCAGCAGGGCCGCCGCCCGGCCCACCAGGCCCGCCCAGAGGCCCAGCCACGCGACCATGAGGGCGGCGTGCGCGGAGGCCAGCACCAGCACCTGGCCGGCCAACGGCCGCCCGGGCGCCACGAACTGGGGCACCAGGGTCAGGTAGATCGAGGCCGCCTTGGGGTTGAGGACGTTCCCCAACAGCGCCTGCACGTACGGGGAGTTCCCGCCCCGCACCGGTCGCAGGAGGCGCGGGAGCCGCGACCGGGCCGGGGCGGGGGCCGGCCCCCGCCCCGGAGCGGAGGCCCGGGCGGATCCGGTGGCGGGCGCCGCGCAGGTGGCGCCGTACCAGGTCCACAGCCCCAGCCCGACCAGGTAGCAGGCACCCGCCAGCCGCACCGCCGCGAAGGCCCGGCCGGAGCTCGTCACCAGGGCGGACAGGCCGGCCACGGCCAGGCCCGCGTGCACGTACAGGCCCGTCACCGTCCCCAGCGCCAACGGTACGGCGCGCCGGCGCCCGCCCTCCGACACGTGCCGGACCAGCAGCGCGAAGCTCGCGCCGGGCGTGGCGACCAGGGGCAGCAGCGCGGCCAGGAACCCCGCGACGGCGTACGGGTCCGCGCCCGCCCCGCTCACGGCACCACGCGGTAGTGCGTGGTCAGCCGCCCCTCCTCGTCCAGGACGTGGTACGCGAGGCCGGGCGGCTGCTCGCGGTCGGCCACCCCCTGGCCCGCGTCCTCCCACGGCAGCCGCAGGGTCCAGGTGACGGCGGGGCCGACCAGCAGCGGGCGGCCGGCGAAGGTCGACGCGGCGGCCGTGTGCGCGTGGCCCGTCAGGACCGCGGCCACCGCCGGGTGCCCGTCGAGGAGTGCGGCCAGCCGCTCGGGTCGTTCGAGCAGGTAGCGGTCCGGGAGCGGGTGGTGCAGGCGGACCGGCGGCTGGTGGAAGGCCAGCAGCGCGCGGGTGCCCCGGGCGAGTCCGCCGAGCGTGGCGTCGATCCAGGCGACGGTCTCGTCGTCGAGCAGTCCGTGGTCCTCGCCCGGCACGGTGCTGTCCACCATCAGGACGGCGGTGTCGCCGATCCGGTGCACGCGGTTGACCGGCCCCGCGGCGGGCTCCTCGCCCAGCAGGGCCTTGCGGTACGCCGGTCGTGCGTCGTGGTTGCCGGGACAGGTCAGGACGGGGAACGGGGCGTCCAGCAGCCGGGCCGCCTCCTCGTACTCCGTCTCGGTGCCGTGGTCGGCGATGTCGCCGGTGACCAGCAGCGCGTCGACCGGCCGGGGCAGGGCCCGCAGGTGGTCCATGACGCGCGCGGTCCGCTCGGTGGCCCGTGCGGTGCCGTCCAGGTGCAGGTCGCTGATCTGAGCGAGCAGCAGAGACAACTCTCCCCCTAATGGAAAACGGGTGTTTACCGTTAGCGATCACGACCCTAGACTGATCGTGCGGGCGGCCGCAAGGAAGCGCCGGCCCGCCCGGCGGGTGTCGGGAGCGAGCGGGGCGGCCCCGGAGGGCCGCGGGAGAGGCGGGGTGACGGGCCGTGGAGCGGTGGCTGGCACTGGAGCTGGCGGGCACGGTCCGCCACGACGGCGACGGCGGTGTGGCCGACGACCTGGACACCGTCGAGGGCCTGGCCCACTGGCTGGCCGGCCGACCCGAACTCGCCGCCGCCGCACCGGCGGCGGACGAGCGGCTGCGCTCCGAGGTCGTCGCCCTGCGTCAGGCGGTACGGGCCCTGTTCGCGCGCGCGGTCCATCCGGCCCCGCCGAGCCGCGCGGACGCCCACCGGCTGCTGCCGGTCGGGGAGGCGCTGGAGCGGCTCAACGCGGCGGCCGCCAGGGAGCCCGTCGTCCCCCGGTTGAGCTGGCCCGCCGAGGCGCCGCCCGAGGCCCGCCTCGTACCGGTGCACGCGGCCTCGGACCCGGCGGGGGCGGACGTGGTGGCGGCGGGGGTTCCGGCGGGCGCGGCGGCGACGCCGGGCGGGCCGGGGCGGGCGGCCGGAGCGGCGTACGCCGCGGACTCCGGCGCGGTGGCCGCCGAGCTGGCCCGCGCCGCGATCGCCTTCCTCTCCGGGCCCCGGAGCGGACAGTTGCGGTCCTGCCAGGCGCCGCGCTGCGTGCGCTACTTCCTCCAGAGCCACGGCCGCCAGGCCTGGTGCAAGCCCTCGTGCGGCAACCGGGCCCGGGTCGCCCGGCACGCCGAACGCCGGCGCTCGGAACCGCCGTCGGCGTGACGCCGTCGACGTGCCGGCCTCGACATGACGCCTTCGCCGTGGAGCCCTCGCCGTGAAGCCCTCGTCATGACGCCGCCGCCGTGCCGCGTTCGAGTGCCGTCCCGCCCGCCCGCGGGGTGGGGCCGGGGGTGCGGCGCGCGGACGGGTTCCCGGCGCGCCATGCCGCGCGGGGCGGGTGCCACCGGGATACTCCCGCTCATGGCAGAGACGTTTGAGCACAGGCCCGCGGTGTGGACCGCGGCCCGGCTGCGCGAAGCGCTGGCGGACCTCCCCGCGGACACCCCGATCCACATCGGCGTCGCCGACGCCCCCGGTGACTTCGACGAGTACGGCGACTACGTGCTCGTGGCCGCCGAACCCGTCGAGATCGACGTCGCGGACGAGGCGACGGAGGTGCAGTTCACCCTCTTCGCCGATGCCAGGGCCGGGGTCTACTTCGCCGACCTGGACTGACCGAACAGCGCACGGGCCGCGGCGACGACCACGTCGGGCCGCTCCTCGTGCAGGTAGTGGCCGGCGCCCGGTACCACCTCGACCCGCAGGTCGTCCGCGTACCGCTCGCCGCCGGCCAGCACCCCCGGCGGCAGCACGAAGTCCTCGGCCCCGGCGAGGATCACCGTCGGCACCGTCAGCCGCGCCGCCTTGTCCCGGCCCCGCAGGAGCGCCGGTACGTCCCGCAACGCGTAGGCCCGGTGCAGCAGTTCGCCCGCCCGGGCCCGCGCGGGCTCGGCACCGGAGCGCAGGTACTCGGCCACCGCCGCCGGGTCCCACCCGCGCCGGTCGACGTACCCCTTGCGCAGCAGGAACCGGGCGAAGCCGGGCCGGCGGCGCAGCACCCACCGGCCGAGCCCCGGGAACTCCAGCACCGAGGTGTACCAGTACCGCCAGGCCTGCGGCGCCAGTCGGCGGTGCAGCGGCCAGGGGTGCACCATGTTCAGGGCGAGATAGGCGCTGATCCGCTCGGGCGCGCGCAGGCACAGCCGGAAGCCCGCCCACGCGCCCCACTCGTGCCCGATCAGGCCCACCCGCTCCAGGCCCAGCGCGTCCAGCAGCGCCAGTACGTCGGCGACGCGGGTGTCGGTGTCGTACCCCGAGGCCGGAGCCTGTGACCAGCCGAAGCCGCGCAGGTCCACGCAGATGAGGCGGTGCTCGCGGGACAGGTCGGGGACCAGGTGCCGCCACGCGTACCAGTGCTGGGGGAAGCCGTGCAGGAGGACGAGCGGATCGCCCGCCCCCGCCTCGGCGACGTGCAGGGTGACGTCCCCGACCTTCACCCACCGGTGCGTGACGCCCGGCACCTCGGGCAGCGGCGCGGCCCCGGCGGGGGCTCCCCGGACGGCGGACGCCGGGCCGTTTCCGGGCCCTTCGTGGCCGGGTCCTTCGTGCGCCGGTCCGGCGTGTGACGGACCCTCGTGTGCCGGTCCCTCGTGGGTCGTGGTGGTGCGGTGGTCCATGCGACTCCTCCTGCCTGATGCGGCAGCCGTGCGGCGGCCGCGAAGGGGCGGTGGGCCCCTCGCCGCTACGTCAGGAGGCGCCGAACCCGGCAGACGTTCCCAGGGATCTTCCGCCGAAGCGCCGGCGGACCGTACGGCCGTCCCTGCCACGAGACGCCCGGCGGAACCGTCAGCGGACTTCCCGGGGTCCCGGGGGAGTGCGGACGCCCCGTCGCGCCCTCTGAGGGGTGAAGCCCGCAGACGACGGAGGAGAGACCAGCGATGCCCGCGCCGACCCCGACAGCCCCGCCCGCGCCCCGCGAGCGGCACGCCCCGGCCACCCGCGACGGCGACGGGACCGCCGCCGGCACCCCCGCGGCCGATGCCCGGTTCGCCCGCGCCGGAGCGCTCGTGCGCGCCGCGCGGGACGGGGACGTCCTGGCCCTGGACGAGCTCATCGACCTCATGACCCCCTACATCACACGGGTGTGCCGCCCCATCGCGCTCGACGAGACGCCCGACGCGGTGCAGGAGACCCTGATCGCGCTCTTCCGCGGGCTGGACCGGCTGGCCGACCCCGACGCCTGCTACGCCTGGGTCCGGACCGTCGCGGTACGGGAGGCCGTACGGGTGCGGCGGCGGGCGCGGCGCGTCGAGCCGGTCGCCGACCCGGCGGACGTACCCAGCCCGGAGGACCACGAACTCGTCGTCCACGTCCACGACGTGCTGCGCCGGCTGCCCGCGGCGCACCGCGAGGTCCTCGTGCTGCGGGAGCTCGCGGGGCTGGGCGAGCGGGCCGCGGGCGAGCTCCTGGACCTGCCGGGCGGCACGGTCAAGTCCCGGCTGCACCGCGCCCGGGCAGGGTTCAGAGAAGCCTGGCGGGCCTGACGCTGCAGGGCGGGGCTGGGCGGGGCTGGGCGGGGCGAGGTGGGGGCGCCGGGCGGTGTCGAGGTCGCCGTGCGGTGCCAGGGGCACCCGGCCGGGGGGCGCGGGAACGGCCGCGGTGGCCCGGCCGTTGGGAGGACATGGGGCCGAAGGCACGCGCAGGACACCACGGGACGGGGCCCGGGGCGATCACCCCGGACGGCTGCGCCGTCGACATGTACGCCCGCCTGCCGGCGGGGGAGGAGCCCGACGTCGTGGCCGCCGAGGTGCCGCCGGGCGGCCGGATCCTCGAACTCGGCTGCGGCGCCGGGCGGGTCACCCACCCCTTGGTGGAGCGGGGCTTCCGGGTGACCGCGGTGGACGAGTCGCGCGAGATGCTCGACCGGGTGCGCGGAGCGCGGACGGTGTGCGCCACGATCGAGGACCTCGACCTCGGTGAGACCTTCGACGCCGTCCTGCTCGGCTCCTACCTGGTCCACACCGCGGACCTCGCGCTGCGGCGGGCCCTGCTGCGCACCTGCGTCCGGCACCTCGCGCCGGGCGGCCGCGTGTTGATCCAGCGGGAGGGCGCGGACCATCACACGGACGTGCCGCGCGAACGCGTCGACCCGCGCGGGTTCACCGTCCGGATCGCCTCGGACGAGCCGCTCGGCGACGGCGTGCACGCGGTGCACGTCGAGTACGTGTTCCCGGACGCGGTCTGGACCCAGACCTTCCGGACCCGCCCGCTCACGCGGGAGGGGTTCGAGGCGGCCCTGGCGGAAGCCGGCCTGACGGCCGACGCCTACCTGACACCGGACGGGATCTGGGTCCGGGCGGTCGCCGGCCGGCCGGGCGCGCCCGGCTGACGCGCACGTCCCGTAGGGGCTGCGGATAGCATGCGCGTCATGACCAAGATCACCGTACGGGCCGCCCGGCGCGAGGACCTCCCGGAGATCGTCGCCATGCTCGCGGACGACGAACTCGGCGCGACCCGCGAGTCGCCGGACGACCTCACGCCGTACGAGGCCGCGTACGACCGCCTGGCCGTCGACCCGAACCAGCTGCTGGTCGTCGCCGACCGCGGGGGAGAGGTCGTCGGCACCCTGCAGCTCACCGTCGTCCCCGGCCTGTCCCGCAAGGGCGCGACCCGCTCCGTCATCGAGGGGGTGCGGGTGCACCGCAGCGAGCGCGGCCGGGGTCTGGGCGCCCAGCTCGTCGAATGGGCCGTCGAGGAGTCCCGCCGGCAGGGGTGCCAGCTCGTGCAGCTGACCTCGGACCTCACCCGCACCGACGCCCACCGCTTCTACGAGCGCCTCGGTTTCACCGGCTCCCACCTGGGCTTCAAGCTCCAGCTCTGACCGCGGGCGCGGGACCGCCCGCGCGGATCCGGCGCCGCTCCCGCTCCCGCTCCCCCTCCCGCACGGGTGGTCGGGGGAGCGAACGGTTCCGGCCGTCCGGGGTGCGGACCGGGCCACGCGCGCCCGCCTGCCCCCGGCCGGGGCGCGGCGGGTGCCAGACTGGGCGGGTCGGTTCGGCGGCGTACGTTCCCGGAGGTGTCACGGCGTGGCATTCGGTGCCCAGGAGTCCTTCCCCGTCATGCGCCCCGCGGTGCGGGAGACCTACGGTCCGTCGGATCTGAGCAGGGAGCCGGTCTTCGCCGGCGGGTTCATCAACTTCGGCTACTGGAGCGCCGTCGACCTGACGGCCCCGCTCGGCGAGGCGGAGCGCATCCGCAGCCAGCAGGACCTCTACCGGCACGTCCTGGACGCCGCCGGACCGCTCGGTGGGCAGCGCGTCCTCGAAGTAGGCTGCGGGCTCGGCATGGGCTGCACCCTGGCCCTGCGCGAGCGCGGGCCGGCCGCCGTCACCGGCATGGACATCCACCCCGCCCAGCTGGAGCGGGCCCGCGACGCCCACGCCGGCCTCCTGGAGGAGGCGCCGGGGCGGCTGCGGTTCGTCCGGGGAGCGGCCGAGGGGATGCCCTTCGGGGACGGCGAGTTCGACGCGGTCGTCAGCGTCGAGGCCGCCCAGCACTTCCCGGACCTGGCCGCCTTCGCGGCGGAGACGGCCCGGGTGCTGCGCCCGGGCGGACGGGTCGCGGTCGCCAGCTTCTTCGCCGCGGACGACGGGGCCGGCCGGGCCGCGGAACTCGCCCAGCTGCTGGACACCTTCGCGAACGGCCTGGACATCGCCCGCCCCGTGACGGCCCTCACCGGCGCGCTCACCGCGGCCGGCCTCGCCGACGCCCGGGCCGGTTCCATCGGCCCCCAGGTGTGGGCGGGTTGGGATACCTGGCTGGCCCGGTCGTGGGCGCCGGACACGTGGCCGCGGAACTTCCTACGGGCCTACGAGCGGGGGATCCTCGACTACCACCTCGTCACGGCCCACCGACCGCCGGCTCCCTGAGCCACTGCCCTTGCCGCCAGCCCCGCCGCCCGCCCGCCAGCCGCCCGCCACCGCCGTCCGACCGCAGCCGTCGCCCGCCGCCGGCGTGGCCGTCCGCGCGCGGCTCACCCGCGCGGAGCGCCCTGCCAGCGCCACCGCGTCACGCGCTCCCGCCCGGGCAGTTCGCCCCGGCCGGTCGCCCACAGCAGGGTGGCCCACGGGTCGGCGCCGGCGGGGGCCTCGGGGAACAGCCGCGCCAGCACGCGGGCGCACACCGCCGCCGGGGCCCGCCAGTCGAGCCCGAGCCCCAGGGCGAGGTCCTCGGCGTGCACGAACAGCTCGACGAGGCCCATGGCCGCCGAGCCCTCGGCGTCCACCGTCCCGAACACGTGGTGGGCGCGCGCCTGCGGTGCCGCCGTCCGCACCATCGCCACGTGCAGCGCGCCGCACGCCTCGAGCACCTGCACCACCCCGGCGGGTCCGCCGTCGCGTTCGGCGAAGACGACGTTCGCCGGCTTGCCCGGAGCGGTGCGGCGGTAGACGAACGGCACGTCGGAGTCGGCGTGCGGGGTCTGCGGGCCCAACTGGGCGGCGTACGCGAAGAGGTCGTCCGCCAGGTGCTCGGCGGTCTCCCAGCAGGTCCACTCCAGGGTGCCGGCGGGCCGGTCCCAGTCCGCGGCGAGCGCGGCGGGCGCGCGGAGCAGCGCGGTGACCAGCCGGACCCCCTCGGCCAGGTCGTCGGCCGTCACGGGGCCCGGGGCGGCGGGGCGAAGCGCAAGATCATGATCGGACACCCGGCCGAGCCTAGGGGTTCGGCCCGCGGCCGGCCACCCGTTCGGCGCGACCCGCTCCTGCCGGCCGGGCTCCCGCCGGCCGGCCCGGCCGCGCACGATCCGCCCGCCGCCCGTCCGGCGGGCCGGGGGGGCGTCAGCTCTGCCGGCGGATCAGGTCCTCCAGCGAGCCCTCCGGCACGGACCCTTCGGGGGTGAGCTTGTCGACGGCCGCGGGGAGCGTGCGGGCCAGTTCGTCGGCGGCCTCCTCGGGGGAGACGCCGGCCTGCTGTGCCACGTGGTCCAGTGCCTGGTAGGGCAGTGCCTGCGCGACCTCGGGGCCGGTGACCTCCTGGTTGCCGCCCGTGCCGATCCACGAGTCGGCCTGCGCGCCCAACCCGCCCTCTTTCAGGGTGTCCAGCAGCGCCCCCAGAGGGTTGCTGCCCGCGCCGTGCGTGCCGGCCCCGCCGAGGGAGGTGAGCAGCGCCCCCAGCAGTGCCCCCCCGCCCTTGCCGCCCTGCCCGCCGAGCAGTCCGCCGAGCAGACTTCCCAGGTCGTTGCCCATCGCCGTCGCCTTCCTCGCGTCCTGACGTCCTGACGTCCACCCCGTTATACGAGCCGCTCCCCGCCACGCCGTCCCGGCGAGGCCCCTCGCCCCGGCGCGTTCACCCGTCAGGGGGCGGCGGGTCGGTCAGGCCGTCGGCGCGGCCGCGGTCGTGGGGGCGACCGGCAGGGTCGGGCCGGGGGAGCCGGCCGTGCCGGGGCGGCGGAACCCCTTGACGGTCAGATAGCCGGCCAGGGCCAGCTCCCACGCGAAGACCGGGACCGCGGCCAGGGAACCCCACGGGGACAGCTGCGGGTAGGCGCCGAAGAGGACCGCGGTCGCGGAGGCCAGGATCAGCGGGCCGCCCACCAGTCCGAGGACGGCGATGGGGCGCGGGACCAGCCGCGACCGGTACATCAGCAGGGCGGCCAGCACGGTGTTGGCACCGAGGACGAAGTTCGGTCCGAGCAGGAACGTCCAGTCGTGCACCGCCACCAGTGCGCCGCCGACCGTCCGCAGCGCGTCCCCGTCCGGACCGGCCGCCCCCGCCCCGTCGCGGCGCAGCGTCACCACCGCCAGCAGGCTGACGATCCCGATGCAGATGACGGCCGCCTCCAGCGTGCGCAGCGCCGCGTAGCCGAGCGCGAGGCCCTCGCCGTGGCGGCGGACCACGGGGAAGAGGGTGACCGCCGTGCCGACGATCGCCAGGGCGAGACCCACCTCGAAGAGGGCGCCCAGCAGTACGGGGGTGTCCGGGCCGCGTCCGGTGACGTACTCCGCGTGCTGGAGCAGCGGCTCGTAGAGGACGAGGGCACCGATGGACGTGACGTGGGTGACGAAGAAGCACAGGCCCGCGGCGAGTGCGAGCTTCCTGGACGAGGTCACGGGGACTCCCTGGGACACGGGGGTTCGGCCCGCGGCGGTCGCCGTCGACGGGACCACCGGGCGAGGTGTACGGCGTACACCTCCGTTCGCACGGTAGGGTGTACGACGTACACCAGTCAAGCGGTGGCCGGTCGGAGACCGGCCCTGACAGGAGGCGGGCGGACCATGGACCGGCCGAGTGGGACCGCGCGCCGGGCGCCCCTGAGCAGGGAGCGCGTACTGCGCGCCGCCGTGGCGTACGCGGACGGCGCCGGCATCGACGCGCTGAGCATGCGCGGCCTCGCCCAGGAGCTGGGCGTCGTGCCCATGGCGCTCTACAAGCACGTGGCCAACAAGGACGAGCTCCTCGACGGCCTGGTCGACGCGGTGCTCGCCGAGATCGCCCCGCCGGTCGTGGACGGCACCTGGAAGGCAGCCGTCCGGGAACGGATCCTGTCGGCCCGTCAGGTGCTGCTGCGCCACCCCTGGGCCGCCCGGGTCATCACCTCGCGCGCCGCTCCGACCCCCGGCGCGCTGGCCTACCTCGACTCGGTCATCGGGACCCTGCGCGGCGGCGGGCTGTCCGTGGACCTCGCCCACCACGCGATGCACGCCCTCGGAAGCCGCGTCCTGGGCTTCACGCAGGAACTGGTGCCCACCGGGGTGGGGACGACTCCGGGCGCGGAGACCGGTGCAGGTGCCGGTGCCGGCACCACGGCCGACTCCGGTGGCGAGGTCGGCGGCGACGGCGGCGGGGGCGACCCCGCGGCGGCCGGGATGCGCGAACTCGCCGCCCGGTACCCGCACATCGCCGCCGTCGTCGCCGACCGCACGCACGACGGTGCCTCGGTGGTGGGGGCGGGCTGCGACGACCAGTTCGAGTTCGAGTTCGCCCTCGACCTCCTCCTGGAGGGGATCGAACGCCTCCACCGGCAGGGTTGGACCTCCGCCACCGCCGGCCGCGCCTGAGGGGGCGCGCCCCGGGCATGTCCGGGAGCCGTCTGAGTACGCGTACGGATGCGGCCCGCGGCCGACCCGCGCCACGATGCCCGCATGACCAACTCCCCCACAGGGGCGGGCGGTCGGACCCGCTCCGCCGTCCCCGTCCTCGTCGTCCTGACCGGGTTGCTGCTCGCGCCGCTGTGCGCCGCCTTCTGGTGGGCCGTGAACAGCGCCATCGAGCACAAGAGCGGCACCGACTGGGCCGGCAACCACGCGACGAAGGTCGGACTCGAGCACGCCGCCATGCTGCTCGCCGGACTACCGCTGTTCGGCCTCGCGGCCGGCTGGACGGGCGCCACCGTCCTGGGACGCCGCCCGGCGGTCGGGGCCGCGGCGGGGGCGCTGCTCGGCACGGCCGGGGTGTGGGTCGTCGGCATCGGCGCGGTCTTCAGCGCCCTGAGCAACTGGACCTTCGAGTTCTGACCCCGTGGGCCCGGCTTGATCCGTAAGACCCCCGCCAGGGGGTGCGGCGGCGGTGTGCGGGTGGGCGTCGGCGACGGCGCCACCCGTCCGGTGCCGAGGGCCCGTCCGCGACAATGGGCGGATGCGATACGCGATTCTCGGCAGTGCCCAGGTGGTACGGGACGACGGCAGCCCGGTCGACCTCGGCGGGGCACGGCTGCGCGCGCTCGCCACCGCGCTGGCCCTGCGGCCCGGCCGGGCCGTGCCCGCCGGGACGCTGGTCGCCGAGATCTGGGACGGCGCGGAGCCCGCGGACGCCGTGGCCGCGCTCCAGGCACTGGTCGGCCGGCTCCGCCGCGCCCTCGGCCACCACCACGTGCTGTCCGAAACCGGTGGCTACCGGCTCGCCGCGGACCGCGAGTCCGTGGACGCGTACCGCCTCGACCGCCTCGCCCGCGAGGGCGCCGCCGAGCTGGCCGCCGGGCGTCCGGCCCGGGCCGCCGCGCTCTACGACGAGGCCCTCGCCCTCTGGCGCGGCCCCGCCCTGGCCGACCTGCCCCAACCGGGCGCCGAGGCGGCCCGGTGGGAGGCGGTGCGCCGAGACGCCCACCGCGGCCGGATCGCCGCCGCGCTCGCGCTCGGCGAGGCGGACCCGGCGCTGCGCGAACTGACCGTGCTGTGCGCCGACCACCCGTTCGACGAGCCCCTGCAGGCCCTGCGGATCCGCGCCCTGCGCGCCGCGGGACGGCCCGCCGAGGCCCTGGTCGCGTACGAGGACGTCCGCCGTGCCCTCGCCGAGCAGCTCGGCACGGACCCCGGCCCGGAACTCCGGGCCCTGCACGGCGAACTCCTCGCCCCCGACCCGGCAGCGCGGCCGACGCCCGCCACGACCCGCCCCGGATCCGCCCCGACGCCCGACACCGGAACGGCGACGGCACCCGCCACCGCGCCCGCAGCCGGTGCCGCGTCGGCGCCGGGCACCGGGACCGGGGTGACGACGGGCGACGGGACACCGCCGGGCACCGGCGCCGAAACGGCGACGGCGACGGCCACGGCAACTGCGACGGCCACGGCAACTGCGTCGGGCACCGGACGGTCCGGGCCCGTGACCGCCCCGACCCGCCCCGCCGGCAACCTGCGGGCCCGCCTGACGACGTTCGTCGGGCGCGAGGAGGACATCCGGGTCGTCGCCGAGGACCTCGGCGCCGCCCGGCTCGTCACGCTGCTCGGACCCGGCGGCTCGGGCAAGACGCGGCTGTCCCTCGAAGCGGCCGAGGCCCTCGGCCGCAGCGCCGGTCGCGACGGCACGTGGCTCGTCGAACTCGCGCCCGTGGACGCCCCCGAGGACGTACCCGAGGCGGTCCTCGCCGCGCTCGGCGCCCGCGAGACCAAGCTGCGCGGTGCCGCCGCCGAGGAACTGCGCGCCCTGACGGACCGCACCGGCGGTGACCCGCTGGCCCGGCTGCTCGACCACTGCGCCCCGCTCGAACTCCTGATCGTGCTCGACAACTGCGAGCACCTCGTCGCTGCCGCCGCCGACCTCGCCGAGGCCCTGCTCACGCACTGTCCCGGCGTGCGCGTCCTGGCCACCAGCCGCGAGCCCCTCGGCGTCCCGGGCGAGGTCACCCGCCCGGTCGAACCGCTGCCGGACCCGGTCGCCCTCCGCCTCCTGCAGGACCGCGGGGCCGCCGCCCGCCCCGGCTTCCGCACCGCCGACGACCCCGAGGCGGCCGCCGAGATCTGCCGCCGCCTCGACGGCCTGCCCCTCGCCATCGAACTCGCCGCGGCCCGGCTCCGGATGCTCTCACCGCGCCAGATCGCCGACCGGCTCGACGACCGCTTCCGCCTCCTGACCAGCGGCGCCCGCACCGCGCTGCCCCGCCAGCAGACGCTGCGCGCGGTCGTCGACTGGTCGTGGGAGCTCCTCGACGAGCCCGAACGCACCGTCCTGCGCCGCCTGTCCGTCTTCGCCGGCGGCTGCGACCTCACCGCCGCGGAGGCCGTCTGCGCCACGCCGGGGGACCGCTTCGACGTACCGCACGTGGTGGGTTCCCTCGTCGACAAGTCCCTGGTCGTGGTCGCTCCCGCGGACGACGGCCAGATGCGCTACCGGCTGCTGGAGACCGTCGCCGAGTACGCCGCGGAGCGCCTCACCGCTGCCACGGCGGAAGCCGCACCCGCTTCCGGCCCCGCACCCGCTCCCGGCCCCGTCGCCGCCTCCGAAGCCGACCCCGCTTCCGACGCCGCCGTCCTCTCCGAAGCCGCCACCGTCTCCGGCGAAGGCCCCGACCGGGCTGCCACCGAGGCCCGCCACCTCGTCCACTACCGCGAACTGGCCCGGACCACCGAGCCCCTGCTGCGCGGCCGCGACCAGCGTGCCGCCGACGCCCGGTTCACCACCGAGTACGAGAACCTGCGGACCGCCCTGCGCCGGGCCGCCGCCGCGGGACAGGCCGACGAGGTGCTGTGCCTGGTGCACAGCCTCTCCTGGTACTGGCTGATGCACGACCTGCGCACCGAGGCCCGCCACTGGTCCGACGCGGCCGCCGCCCTCGGCCCCGACCCCTTCGCGCGGCCCGTCGTCCCCGCCCTGCCGGTGTACGAGAGGCTGCTCGACACGCCTCCGCCGTACCACGGCGAGGTGCGGACGGAAGGCTGGCGCGGCGTCCAGATGATCCGCTTCGCCGCCCGCAGCGACCAGGGCGGCGGCGAGTGGTGGACCGAGGACTGGCCCGCCCGGGTCGACGGCGTGCTCGCCGCCTACAGCCCAGGTCTGCCGCAGCTCAGCCGCCACCCCGGCGGCCTGTGGGTGTACGCCGTGATGCTGACCGGCGACGGCGAGCTGCTGCGCCGCCACGTCGACGCGGCCGTCGAGACCTGCCGGGCGGGCGACCACCAGTGGGAGCTCGCGGCCGCCCTCCAACTGCGCGCCAACATCCTCGCCAACCGGGCCGACTGGGCGCAGGGCGCGGCCCGCGACGCCGACGAGAGCCTGGCTCTGTTCCGTCGGCTCGGCGACGACTGGGGGTGCGCCGAGGCCCTTTCCGCCCGCGCCGAGTCGCGCGAGAAGCACGGGGAGTTCGCCCTGGCCGCGGCGGACTACCGGGCGGCCGTCCGGCACGCGCGCCGGCTCGGCGCGCACGCCCAGGTGACCGTCCTTGAGGTCCGGCTGGCCGGCACCCTCTCCGAACAGGGGCCCGCCGAGCAGGAGGAGGGCGAGCGGATGCTGCAGCGCATCCTGGAGGACCCCCCGCGGTTCGGCAACGAGGCCCTGCCGGCCGCCCGCATCTTCTTCGCCGTGCGCCTGGGCCGGACCGGCCGGCACGCCGAGGCGCGCGCCCAACTGGAGACCCTGCAGAGCGAGTTCCCGCTCGGCTCGTACGCGGTCTTCGACGGGTTCCTGCTCGGAGCCCTCGCCTGGCTGGAGAACCTCGAAGGCCGGTACGAGGAGGCCCTGGCGGTCGTGCGCCGCACGCTCGTCACGGTCCACGACAGCCTCATGCGGATGGTCATACCGCAGATGGCCGCGGTCTGCTTCATGACCGCCGCGGAGGCCCTCGCCGGGCTCGGCGGCCCCGACCGGTCCGTCACGGCGGCCCGGCTGCTCGGCGCCTACGAGGCCCAACTCCCCGCCGGACACGTGCCCGTGACCACGGAGCGGCAGAGCGCCACCCGGACGGAGGCGCTGCTCAGGGCCGCCCTCGGGGACGCGGCGTACGAGGCCGCGCACGCGGAGGGCACCGCACTCGACCAGGACCGGGCCACCGCGCTCGTGTGACGCGCGCGGCGGCGGAGATCAGCCCCGGCCCTTGGGCGGCCAGTAGTTGTGGACGGGGAAGACCCGGACCGAGACCTTCTCGGGATCGCTGGGCCAGCCCAGTTCGACGGCGAGCGGCATCATGCGCTCGGTGAACGCGTTCATCTGCTCCTCGGTGTCCCAGACGTCAAAGACCTCCAGGCCCTCGCCGGTGGGCACGCACGTGTGGGACACGCAGCCGTCGAAGATCTCCGGTGTCTCCTGGAGCTTCGCGTTCAGGGCGTCGTACTGGTCGGTGCTGATGCCGGGGAGCGCGGCGTGGACGAGGACCGCCATTTGGCCCTTCCCTCCTCGTGACGTCGGACGCGGGGCCCGCCCGGTCGCCCGGTGGCGGCCGGAGCCCCATCGCCCAGGACACCACGCCCCGAACCGGACGGCATCCGGACGGCGGCCGGTCGGCCCTGGACCTCACCGGGGTGCCGGGCCGCCCCCCGCCCCGTCGAGGAAGTCGGCGATCAGCCGGTTCGTGGGCTCGGGCAGGGCGGTGGGGAGCGCGAAGTGGGTCAGGCCGGGCAGGACCTCGACCCGGGCGTGCGGGACGGACGCCCGGGCGCGGACGGCGATCCGGGCCGCGTCGTGCACGGCGCTCCGCTCGGCGAGCAGGACCAGCAGCGGGGCCCGCAGCCCCGCCGGGTCCAGTCGCCGCCCCGTGACCGGCCGCCGACCGGCGAAGGCCTCGGCCGCCAGGGCGTACAGGCGCTGCCACTCCGGGTCGGTCCGGGTCCCCGCCGTCTCCCGCGCCACGAAGCGCAGCGCGCGGGTCCGCGTCGGCCGCGCCAGCAGCGGCAGCGAGCGCAGCAGGAACCCCGCCCGGAAGCCGCCGAAGCACTGCGTCGGGTCCAGCAGCACCAGCCGGTCCACCCGGCCCGGCGCGTACAGGGCGTACGAGGTGGCGATCCAGGCCCCGTACGAGTGCCCCAGCAGGCGCGCCCGCGCCACGCCCAGGCCGTCGAGCACGGCGTCGAGCCAGGCCGTCAGGTCGCCGGGGCCGCCCAGCGGCCGGCCGGCCGGGACGCTGCGTCCGGCGTCCCGCAGGACGTCGACGGCGAGCACGCGGTGGCGCGCCCCCAGCGCCCGGGCGTTGCCGAACCAGACGGTGCCGGTGGCACCGCCGCCGTGCAGCAGGACCAGCGGGGGCGCCTCGGGCGGCCCGTAGGCGTGGACGCGGGTGCTGCCGTACGGGGTCGGCACGTCCAGCTCGCGCGTGCCGTCCGGCCAGCGGGCGAGCAGGGCGTCGTAGGCGGCGGAGAACTCCTCTTGCGCGGACACGCGAACCCCCGTCTGCGGTCGTGGTCCCGCCGGTACCCGATCACGTACGGGCGGATCGGCGCCGACCCTACCCGGGCCCGCTCGCGAAGATCACGCCGGCCCCCGGCCGACTCCGCACCGGCCGGCCGGAGTTCCGGGCGGGCGCACCGCGAAGCTCCCGTGCCGGCCCCGTCGGCCGCGGTCACACGGGCCGGTACGCGGTCACACCGGCCGGTGCCCGGCCGCATCGGTCGCCTTCTGCGGGTCGGGGGCCGGGGCGGCCGGACCGGCGCCGACCGCCTCCCGGGCGCGTCCGGCGGGGACCAGGTGCCGTACCAGGGCGACGAGGGCGAGCAGGCCGATCAGAGCGCACACGGCCGGCCAGCCGAAGGCGGCGTACGCCCGGACGCCGAGCCACGAGCCGACCGTGCCGCCCGAGTACGCGCAGGTCATGTAGGCCGTGTTCAGGCGGCTGCGGGCGTCCGCGCGCAGGGCGTACATCCGCGACTGGTTGGCGACCGCGCCGGACTGCATCGCGACGTCCAGGAGCAGGATGCCCACGGTCAGGGCGACCAGACCGACCGCCCCGCCCAGGGCGCCGGCCGCGAGGACCACGGCCGAGGCGAGGATCCCGAGCAGCGTCACCAGGTTCACCGGGCCGGGGCCGTACCGGTCCACCAGGCGTCCGGCGTACGGAGTGGACAGCATGGTGGCGGCGCCGACCAGGGCGAGGACGCCGACGGCCGAGGTGCCGTACCCGTACTCGGGGCCGGTCAGGAGCAGCGCGACACAGGTCCAGGCCGCGGAGAAGCCGCCGAACGCGGCGGCCTGGTACAGGCAGGAGCGGCGCAGCTCCGGCTCGCTGCGCAGCAGGCGCAGGGGTTCGGCCAGGAACCGGGCGTACGGGAGGCGGGCGGCGGCGGGGGAGGGGGTGGTGGACGGCGCCGCGTACGCCATGACTCCGGCCAGCACCAGGGTGACCGCCGAGGCCACCAGGTAGGGCGCCCGCCAGCCCAGCCACTCGCCCAGCGTCCCGCTGAACGCGCGGGCCAGCAGCATGCCGCCCGTCGAGCCGCTCAACAGCGTGCCGAGCACCGCGCCCCGGCGCTCGGGCGCCACGAGCCCGGCCGCCAGCGGACCGATGATCTGCGCGGCCACCGTGGTGAGCCCGACCAGGACGCTCGCCGCGACCAGGGGCGGCAGCGACGGGGCGCAGCCCGCGCCCAGCAGGGCCAGGCCGGCCAGGGAGAGCAGCACGACCAGCAGCGTGCGGTGCCGGAACCGGTCGCCGAGCGGCACCAGGAAGACCATGCCCGCCGTGTAGCCGATCTGGGTCGCCGTCACCACCACGGTGGCGGTGTCGGGGGAGACGCCCAGGCCGGTGGCGATGAGCGGGCCCACGGCCTGCGGGAAGTAGAGGTTGCCCACGGCCACGGCGCAGGTCACGGCCAGGATCAGCACGAGTCGACGGCTCATACCCGAAGTCCACGCCACCGACCGCGCCCTGCCAATCGATGTAGCCCTGGGCTAAATGGTCCGGTCCCGGCCTCCCGCCTCGCGGAAGCCCGTCGCCGCCCCGGGGCGGCGACGGGGCTCGGTGGGCGTCCGGGCCGTCGAGGGAGGGGACGCCGGGCTCAGCAGCCGCCGCAGTTGAAGTACGTGACGTCCCAGTGGTTGCCCTCGTCGGCGTACAGGTTGCCGGCGCCGGACTTCCACTGGGGTGCCCCGTCGCCGCGCAGGCCGATGTAGGCGAAGGTGTTCTTGATGTAGGCGCCGATGCACGTGTACTTGGCGAAGTCCAGCTTGTAGCCGTTCCAGTGCGAGTACGTGCCGGACGCGTGCCCGGTCTCGGTCCCGCCGGTGATGTTGAGGGCGCAGCCGCTCGCGCCCTTGAGGGTCTGGGCGCCCTGCGCCGTCGCGAGGTTGAGCTGCTCGAAGGAGGTGCAGGTCGGGTTGTTGCGGTCGGAGCAGCCGCCGGACGAGGACCAGGTGATGCCCGAGCTCCGGAACATCGAGGTCGCGGTGGCGTGACTGATCTTGGTCGCGGCGTGGGCGTCCGTCGCGCCTGTGAGCACGCCGACGCCGGGGGCGAACAGGGCGCCGAGGACGAGGACGAGTGCGCTGAGGACCGGGCGAACCTTCATGGCGTGTCTCTCCTGCGGGTCACCGTGCGGAATGGGACGGGCGTGCAGGTGGGGCCCGGAGTGCCGGCCGGGCACCCCGATGGTGCCCGACCGCCCCGCGCCCCCGCCAGGGGGCCGGACGTCCGCCGCGGCAGGATGTGACAGAAGTCCGTCATTGTGGGCGTGCGGGGTACGCGGTGAGGATGGGCGCATGTCCACGACGCCCACCACCCGCCGCGTCGTCATCGCGGTCTTCCCCGATGTCGACCTCCTCGATGTCACCGGCCCGGCCGAGGTGTTCGCGCTGGCCAACCGAGAGACGGGCGGTCGGGCGGGCTACGAGGTGCTGCTGGCCGCCCCGGGCGCCGGGACGGTCACGACGTCGGCGGGGGTGCGCCTCGTCGCCGACCTGTCGTTCGCCGAGGTCGACGGGGTCCTGGACACCCTGCTGGTGCCCGGGGCGGTGGACGTGCACCCGGACGGACCGGTCGCCCGGATCGACCGGGACGTGGTGGCGTGGCTCGGGAGGGTCGCGCCGCTGGCCCGCCGGGTGGCCTCGGTGTGCGTGGGCGCCCACCTGCTGGCCGCCGCGGGGCTGCTGGACGGCAGGACGGCCACCACCCACTGGTCGACGGCCGCCCAACTGGCCGCCGACCACCCGGCGGTGACGGTGGACCCCGACCCGATCTTCGTACGGTCCGGCACCGTGTGGACCGGCGCGGGGATCAGCGCCTGCATGGACCTCGCGCTGGCGCTGGTCGCCGACGACCTGGGGGAGGAGGTGGCGCTGGCCGTGGCCCGGCAGCTGGTCATGTACCTCAAGAGGCAGGGCGGCCAGAGCCAGTTCTCGGTCCCGCTGAGCCGGCCGCCCGCCGCCCGCAGGGACATCGACGAGCTGCGCGTGTTCGTCGCCGAGCACCTCGACGACGACCTGTCGGCGGCCTCGCTGGCGGCGCGGATGTGCCTGAGCGAGCGCCATTTCGCCCGGGTCTTCCGTCAGGAGACCGGCACCACGCCGGCGGCGTACGTCGAGGCCGCCCGGGTGGAGGCGGCCCGTCGACTGCTGGAGAGCACCGACGAGCCGCTGGACCGGGTGGCCGCGGACAGCGGGCTGGGCTCGGTGGAGACCCTGCACCGCGCGCTGCGCAAGCAGATCGGGACCACCCCGGCGGCCTACCGGCGCCGCTTCCGCACCACGGGCTGAGTCCCTTCCCATCCCTTCGTTCGAACAGGAGTTCCATACCCATGTCCGTGCCCACGTCCACGTCCACGCCGCCGTCCTCCACGACGCTGCGCGACGTCATCGGCCTCGACGCCCGCCTCCCCCGACTCGCCGACAGCACCGTCGTCCTGATCGACTTCCAGAACACCTACCGCACCGGCGTGATGGCCCTCGAAGGCGCCGAAGAGGCCCTCGGGGCCGGGGCGCGACTGCTGGCCGCCGCCCGTGCCGCCGGGGCCCGCGTCGTCCACGTCGTCAACGACGGCGGCGCGAACACCCCGTACGACATCCGGGCCGAGATCGGCGCCATCAGCGCCGAGGTCGCCCCGGTCGACGGCGAGCCGGTGGTCGTCAAGGCGGTGCCCGACGCCTTCCACGGCACCGACCTGGAGAGGACCCTGCGTGACCTGGGTGCCGGCGAGGACCTGGTGCTGGCCGGCTTCATGACCCACATGTGCGTCGCCTTCACCGCGCAGGGGGCCTTCAACCTCGGCTTCCGCCCCACCGTCGTCGCCGAGGCCACCGCCACCCGACCGCTCACCGCCCCCGACGGCACCGTCGTGTCCGCGGCCGCACTCCAGAACGCGGCCCTGACGACCGTCGCCGATCTGTTCGGCGTCGTGGCCGCCACGGTCGCCGACCTCACCGCCCGCCCCTGACGTCGACGACCGGCGATCCGCTGCCGGTGGCGGTGGCGGTGCGGGTCAGTACCAGGTCTGGTTCTTGCCCCAGTGGCAGTCCCACTGGGTGGCCGGGGCGCCGTTGTCCTTGGACCAGCCGCCGATCTCCAGGCACTTGCCGCTGTTCACGTTGACGAGGACGGACGTCATGTCCCGGTCGCCGACCTCGTAGACGTTCCACTGCTGGTTGGCGCCGCCGTGGCAGTCCCACTGGCCGATCTGGGCCCCGTTGTCCTTGGACCAGCCCTTGACCTCGAGGCACTTGCCGCTGTTCTTGTTGTAGATGAGCTGCCCGGAGCCGTACGGCACGCCCATCCACAGCTGGTTGTCGCCGATGTGGCAGGCCCACTGGTTGACACCGGCTCCGTTGTCCTTGGACCAGCCGCCCACTTCCAGGCACTTGCCGCTGTTGTAGTTGGACACCGGGTTCCACCGCGACAGGTCGACGGCGGCCGCCGCGGGTGAGGCGGGCAGGCCCAGCGTGATCAGCAGGGCGCCGCCGGCGGCGCCCAGGGTGCGGCGGAGGTTCTTGGCTGTTTCGAATCGCATGATGATCTCCTCGGGGCTGGTGGGTACGGACTAGTACCAGTACTGGTTGAGGCCCTTGTGGCAGTCCCACTGGGTGACGGGGGCGCCGTTGTCCTTGGACCAGCCGCCGATCTCCAGGCACTTGCCGCTGTTCACGTTGACGAGCGTGACGATGCGTTCGCCCGCGTACTGCATGGTCCACTGCTGGTTGGCGCCGCCGTGGCAGTCCCACTGGCCGACCTGGGCACCGTTGGCGGTGGACCAGCCCTTGACCTCGAGGCACTTGCCGCTGTTCAGGTTGTAGATGAGGTAGCCGCTTCCGTGGAAACTCCCGGTCCATTTCTGGTTGTTGCCGGCGTGGCAGTCCCACTGGTCGACGCCGGCTCCGTTGGCGGTGGACCAGCCGCCCACTTCCAGGCACTTGCTGCTGTTGATGTTGATGATCAGGTCCGACCGCGACAGGTCGAGGGCGGCAGCGGGGGAAGCGGGCAGGGCGAGGGAGACGAGCAGGGCGCCCACGGCCGCACCCAGGGTGCGGCGGAGGTGCTTGGCTGCCTTGAATCGCATGGTGTTCTCCTGGCGCGTGGCGGTGTGGACTAGTACCAGTCCTGGTTCAGGCCTCCGTGGCAGTCCCACTGGGTGGCCGGGGCGCCGTTGTCCGTGCGCCAGTCACCTATCTCCAGGCACTTGTTGCTGTTCACGTTGACCAGGGTCGCCGTGTCGCTGAAGCCTTCGTAGCGCACCATCCACTGCTGGTTGGCGCCGCCGTGGCAGTCCCACTGGCCGATCTGGGCGCCGTTGGCCTTGGACCAGCCCTTGACTTCCAGGCACTTGCCGCTGTGCTTGTTGTAGATGAGGTAGCCGCTCCCGTGGGGGGTCCCTGCCCAGTAGTGGTTGTTGCCGGCGTGGCAGTCCCACTGGTTGACACCGGCGCCGTTGTCGGTGGACCAGCCGCCCACCTCGAGGCACTTGCTGCTGTTGAGGTTGGACAGCCAACGCCACTGGGACAGGTCGACGGCGGCCGCGGGGGAGGTGGGCAGGGCGAGGGAGACGAGCAGGGCGCCGACGGCTGCACCCAGGGTGCGGCGGAGGTGCTTGGCTGCCTTGAATCGCATGGTGTTCTCCTGAAGAGCGGGGGTGGGACGGGGGTCAGGCCCAGACCTGGTTGTCGCCCCGGTGGCAGTCCCACTGGGTGGCGGGGGCGCCGTTGTCGGTGCGCCAGCCGCCGATCTCCAGGCACTTGCCGCTGTTCACGTTGATCAGGAGCAGGACGCCTTCGCCCAGGACTTCCGACTTCCACTGCTGGTTGGCGCCGCCGTGGCAGTCCCACTGGCCGATCTGGGCGCCGTTGTCCTTGGACCAGCCCTTGACCTCGAGGCACTTGCCGCTGTGGGCGTTGTAGATGAGTCGGCCCTCGCCGTAGGGGACGCCCTTCCACTTCTGGTTGTTGCCGTCGTGGCAGTCCCACTGGTTGACGCCGGCGCCGTTGTCGGTGGACCAGCCGCCCACCTCCAGGCACTTGGAGCTCTTCCAGTTGGCGAGCCAGTACCACTCGTTCAGGTCGGCGGCGGTGGCCGGCGCGGAGGGCAGGGCCATCGAGATGAGCAGCGCGCCGCCGGCGGCACTCAGCACGCGGCGGACGGACTTGGCGATGTTCAGGCGCACGGAAATATCCCCTCATGCGACCGGTCAAGGTCGACTTTCAGCCCGTATCGGGCGAATGGTGCGTGATCTCTTCCGCCCCGTCGAGGGGGCGTCGGTTGTTCGGGCCGGACCAGACCTGGCGGCAGGAGAGGCTTCCCTGGTCGCGGTGCTCGACGTGCCGCCGCCGGCCGGCCGACACCCCGATTAAACCTTTCCGGGGATGACGGCAACTGTGCGATCCGTGCACGGTTGTTCGATGTTCCGTGCAGGGTCCGCTCGTCCCTCCGTACTGCCGTTAGCGTTCGGATCGCCTCGGGGGGAGGCCTCGCACCACGTCTCCTCCCTCCCGCACGCCCTCACGCAGGGCCGACGAGCAGGGAAAGGGGAAACCGATGAGTACTCGGCGCAGGAAAGCGGCCGGCCTGCTGGCAGGTGTTGCGCTCCTCGGCTTCGGCGGCATCACGCCGGCGAACGCGGGCGTCACCGCGGAAGGCCAGTTCGAGTCGGAAATCAAGTGGTGGACGGCTCCGACGGAGTCCCGCCGCTGGTCGGACAACAACGACACCTGGGACTACACCGGCATCTACTTCGCGGGATGCCGGTCGGACGACGACTACCGGGGCTACGACTACGCGTCGCTGAGCCTGTGGAAGTACGTCTCCTACGCCCCGGACCGCAACAAGGGCACCCGGAACAACTACTGCGGGTGGGTCGACTACGGCGATCCGGACGACGCCGGCACCTACTACTTCTCGCTGGCGGACGTCGGGAACGGCGACTACATCAAGATCGACTACGTCAAGGTCGCCTGGTAGCCGCCGGCCGGATCGGGGTCGGGGTTCCCGACCCGCGAGGGTGCCGTCCACTGGGGGCGGCGCCGGACACATGGAAGAGGGATCAAGTGAAGATCGGTTCGAAGTCGTTGGCCGGGGCGGTGGCCGGTGCCGCGCTCCTGGGTGCGGTGTCGGTGATTCCGGCGCACGCCGCGGAGGGGTGGTTCGAGTCCCACATCGACTCGTGGCGCGTGCAGAACGAGTCGCGTCGCTGGTGGGACAACAACGACACCTGGGACTACACCGGTATCTACTTCGCGGGCTGCGAGGCGGACGGTGGTGACGGGTTCAGGTTCGCCGACCTCCGGCTGTGGAAGGTCGTCGACGGCGCTCCGGACCGCGACAAGGGGAACGAGAGGAACTACTGCGGGTGGGTGGACTACGGCGACCCGAACTCGCGGGGCAACTACTACTTCGAGCTGACGGACGTGTCCAGCGGCTCGTTCCTCTCCGTCGACTACGTGAAGGTCGCCTGGTAGTGCGCGTGCTCGACACGTAGGGGGAGGGTCCCGGTGGGTTCAGCACCGGGACCCTCTCCGGTCCACTGTCCCACGACCACAGTCGTCCCGCCCGCAGCGGGGTGGCGGATTGCGCGTTCCTCCATGTCTTTGGTTTTTGACCGTGTTTCGTTCCGGTACGGGCGCAAGACACCTGTTTTCACCGAGTTCAGCCTCCGGATCGATGCGCGGGCAACGGTCCTCCTCGGCCCGAACGGAGCCGGCAAGTCCACACTGATGGCCCTCGCCGCCTCCCACCTGTCCCCCTCCTCCGGGTCGGTCACCTTCGACGGAGGCACCGCCAAGGGCCGCCGGATGGCCGCCTACCGCGAGCGCGTGGCGTGGATCCCCCAGCAGATCACCCCCATGCCCGGGCTGACCGTACGCGAACAGGTCGCCTACGCGGGATGGCTCAAGGGCATGCCGAAGGCCCTGGCGTGGAAGGCGTCCGAGGACGCGCTGCGCCGCGTCGACCTCACGCGCCTCGCGGAGCGCAAGAGCCACCAGGTGTCCGGCGGGCAGCTCCGCCGCATGGGGATCGCGGGGGCGCTGACCCACCGCAGCGAGCTGATCCTGATGGACGAGCCGACCGCCGGCCTCGACCCCACGCAGCGCCAGGTGTTCCGTGAGCTCGTCGACGACCTCGCCGGCAGCGTGCAGGTGATCGTCTCCACGCACCAGACCGAGGACCTCGCGGACCTGTACACGCACGTGGCCGTCCTCGCTGACGGCGAGATCTGCTTCCAGGGCGACCCCGCCGACTTCCACGCCCTGGCACCGGCCGCCATCGGCGGACGCCAGCAGGCCGAAGCCGCCTACGTGATGCTCGTCGGACGGGAGATCTGACCGATGCGCACCTCCACCCTCCTGCGGTCGTCCTCCGCCGGAACCATGCTCGTCTTCCTGGCCGGCTACGTCCTGCTGCTCCTGTCGGAGGCGATCACCTCGTCCGCCGTTCCCGGATACGGGCCGTCCGTCCTCGGCAGCGCCTCCTACACGATCCCGTTCGCCGCGGCCGCGTGCGCGGCGAGCGGAGCATGGGAGAGCGCGCGCCTGCGCCGGGGCAACGTCTTCGAGCAGACCCCCGCCCGGGGCCGGCTCGCCGTCGCGCTGCCGCTGCTGGTTCCGGTGTGGGCGATGGGCGTCGCCGGGATGCTCGTCGCGGTCGGTCTCGCGGTCTCGGCCGCGGGAGCGCTCCCGTCCCTTTCCCACCTGGGCATGTTCGCGGTGTACGCGCTGCTGATGGCGGCCGCCACGCTGGCCGGGTACCTCCTGGGCGGCCGTCTTCCGCACCTTGCGGCCGCACCGTTGGCGATGGTCGCCGGGTTCTGCCTGACCGCGTTCCCCGGATCCTGGGACACCCCGTGGCCCCGCCACCTGGTCGCCGGTGCCTACGACAGCTGCTGCTCGGTCGGATCGGTCATCGACCCCGTGGCCGTGTGGGCGCCGCTCCTGTTCACCGGCGGGATCATCACCGCATGCCTCCTCGCGATCGCCCGGGCCGGCCGCTGGAAGCCCCTGGCCGTGCTGGTCACCGCGTCCGTGGCCTCGGTGTTCCTGGTCGTGGACATGGACTACGAGCCGGTCGCCGGCCGGAACCCCGACGCGTTGGTCTGCGACACCGCCGGCGTTCCCGAGGTGTGCCTGTGGCCCGAGACCCCGGGACGCGCCCGGATCGCGGCGATCACCCGCACCTACAGCGGCCGCCTGAAGGACGCCGGGCTCCCCGTGTCCTCCTCCCTCACCCAGAACCGTGACCTCGAGCCCGGGCAGGCCGGATTCGGCGGCAGCGGTCAGGTCCGCGAGGAGTCCGTCGCCGCCAACCTCGCGTACACGCTCCTTCCCCGCATCCCCGAATGCGCCCGAACCAGCCACACGTACCCGGCGTTTCCCGCTCGGGGGCCGCTCACCGCATGGCTGAGCGCCATCGCCACGCACGTCCCCCCGGCGCCGGTCCGGGGGCGTGTCTCCCCCGACGACGCCGCACTCGCCCGGAAGGTCCTCACGCTGCCCTCCGACCGCCAGCGCGCGTGGTACGAGACGAACCGGGCCGCGCTCACCGGCTGCGACCGGGGGCCGACCCTGAACCCCGAAGGGGCGGGCCGGTGAACTGGTGGGCCGCATCCCGGAACGTCCCCGCCCTCGCCGCCGTCACCGCTGTGACGGCCGGCGCAGGCCTGGCGTTCGGACAGAGCCACATCCCCGTGCCCGCGATGGTCGGCGGGGCCGGACGCTTCCTGCTCGCCGCGCTGATCACCGTCATCCCCGCCGTGACGTGGCTCGCCCTCACCGGCCGCGCCCGGGACGCCACCGAAGCGGTCGCCGTGCGGGCCGTCCACCGCTTCGACGCCACCCTCGCCGCCGCCTGCGCAACCCTCGCCCTGACCACGGCCGTCCTCGGACACGTCGCGGGCGCCGACCCCGTCGCCCTGGCGATCGGCCGGAACACCGCCTGCTACCTCGGCCTGGCGCTCCTCCTCAACCCGCTCACCGGCGCCCGGATCGCGGCGCCGGTCCTCACCGCCGTACCCCTGGTCCTGGCCGTCGGAGGATGGCGGAGCGGCGGCCGCGGAGCGCAGCCGTGGGCTGTCGTCCTGCACCCGGCAACCAGCATGCCCGCCCTCCTGGCGGGCGTCGCGGTGCTGGTCGCCGGGGCGACGTTCAGCAGCCTCAAGCCGCCGCGCGGCGCCTTCTGACCGCGGGCTCGCACTGCGTACGGCCGTTCACGGTTCCCGCCGCTCGTGTCACGACGCGTCGGCAGCGAAGAACAGTTGGTTCCCCCCGTAATGGCAGTCCCACTGGCGGGCCGGAGCGCCGTCGTCCGTACGCCAGTCCGCGATCTCGAGGCACTTGCCGCTGTGCACGTTCTGAAGGACCACGTAGTCGGTTCCGTCAACAGTGGTGCCCATCCAGTTCCACTGCTGGTTGGCCCCTCCGTGGCAGTCCCACTGCCGGACCGCAGCGCCGTTCGCCCGGCTCCAGTCCGCGACCTCCAGGCACTTGCCGCTGTGGCCGTTGTACAGCAGGTCGCCCGCACCACCCTTGTTCCAGAACCACCACAGCTGGTTGTTCCCCGGATGGCAGTCCCACTGCCCGACCGCACCGCCGTCGGCAGTGCTCCAGCCCGCGACCTCAAGGCACTTGACACTGTTGTAGTTGCTGAGCCTCTGCCAGTTGCTGCCGATGCTCGCAGACGCGGTCGGCGCGGGAAGGCACAGGGACACGAACGCACCGGCCGCAACCGTCCCGACGGCGCGGCGAACGAACGTGACGAGTCTGTCTGTCATGAGCATCTCAACCTTTTGCGTCTGAGGGGCACCCTGGGGTGGTGTCTCCGGAGGAGAATGTAGGTGCGCTCAGCGCGCGGGGGTGTGCGTGGCGTGCAGGGTTTCTGTCCTCTGGATGCCGTGGGTGACCTGGGAGAGCGCACGATGTTCGGTCGGGGTGATCCCGTAGGCCTCGCGGAACGCCCGGCTGAAACCGGTGGCGCTCGAGAAGCCCCAGCGGGCCGCGATCGCTTGCACGGGCTGACCGCTCAGTTCTCCGCATGCGAGGTCGGTGTGGGCGCGCTCCAGCCGGCTCCGGCGGATGTGTGCCGCGATGGTCAGGGGCTGGTCGCCGAAGAGGACGTAGAGACGCCGTAGCGACATGTTGTGCCGATCGGCGATCATCCGGGGAGTCAGGCCAGGATCGCCGAGATTGTTCTCGACGAAGCGGTGCACCCGCTGCAGGGTCTCCTGCGCACGGGCCTCACCGGGCGCCTGGCCGGGGTCACCGAGCTGTCGAGCGAGGAACGCGGTGGCCAGGTCGAGGGCGACGGACCCCATCGCGCGCAGCTCCTCCGGGCGACAGCCCGGGCCGCGCGACAGCAGCGTCCTCAAAAAGTCGGCGAGGATCGCCCCCGACCCCGCGTCCGCGGCCAGGCTCTGCGCGAGGAGGCGGTCCACACGGTCCGGGCGCAACGCCACGGCCTGACGGGGGATCTGCATGACCACCGACTCGATCTGCCCGCCTGTGCACGCCCCTTCACTCGGTCGTGAGGTGTCCGTGAGTACGAGTCCCCCCGCGACCACCGACTCGTTGCGCCGCTGGGAGATCCTCACGGACCCTTGGGTGACGAGCGCCAGCTGCAGGTGCTCGGGATCGCCGCGCCGGACGTGGGACGAGGTGCGGCGCGAGAGCACCGGTGAGCAAGCCACGACGGACAGCCGCACCACGCCCAGGTCCAGGTCCGTGATGCTCGCCCGGAAGTCGGCCGCACGGCGGGTGCTGAGCGCGACGGGCATCACGTCGGTGGACACCGCCTCGCAGAACCAGTCGAACCTGCTCTCGCGCGCCCCGACGGCATCCGACGCGACCGGTGATTCCATGCGATCCCCCACACCTCGACGTGGCGGAGCGTCAGCCGTTCACCGGCTGTTCGCCGCCGTGCTTCGCCCCCACCTCGCCTTGATCATTACCAGAGTCCCGCTGCGGACGGGGCTGAGCCGCGCCCGGCCGGCCGACATCATCCGTGGATGGACGTGATCCGGACGGGGCGGCTGTACACGTCGAGCGCGTCGCCCTCGGAGGTGACGCGGACGCGGTAGGTGCCCTCGGGTGCGTCGGGCACCGTGACCGTGGCGCCGAGCGTGCGGGGCGGTACGTCCACGGCGAGGAACGCGACCGTACGCGCACGCGCGCCGTCGCCCGTCACCAGCTCGAGGTCGACGGAACGGCCGACGACGCCGATCGTCCGCCAGGTCACGCGGCGGCGCGAGCCGACGGTCCACACCGTGTCCCCGGCGGGCGAGGTGACCACGAGGTCGTCCGCGTACGTCAGGGGGGCCGCGCCGGGTCGGCTCAGCAGGCGGTCCAGGAGCCGGACGACGTTGCGGGCGTGATCGTTGAGGGCCTTCCTCGGCATGGGTCTTCCTTCCTGGGCGGGGGCCCACGGGCGGGCCGGCCTCCGGCGGTCGGCCCGGGGGTCCACGGGCGGGTCCCGCGGAGGGGTGTACGACCACGCTAGGCCGGGGGATCCGTCTGATTCCTCCCTCTTTCGGTCATTCATGCGGGTTCGATGTGATCACGGGTGGCGTCTACCCTCGGTGTGCACGCCGTCACCGGGCCGGCGCCCGGCGGCACGGCTACGGCGGCGAGCTCCGGCGCGCCGCCGAACGCCTGGCCCACCCCGCCCCGCTCAGCCCCGTGCCACCCCGCCCCCGCCGCGCCCCGTGCGGTGCACCCGTGCCAGGACCAACACCGTGTCGTCGGTGGGGGCTTCGGGCAGGAGCCGGGCCAGGATCCGGTCGGCGGCCGCCTCCAGCCCCTCGGCCGAGTCCGCCCGCGCGGCGCCCGCCTCCTCCGAGAGCGCACGGCGCAGCGCGGCCAGCCCGACGTCCAGGTCCCGGCCGCGGGCCTCGACCAGTCCGTCCGTGTACAGGGCGAGGACGGACCCCTCGGGCAGCTCGGCCCCGGTCGACCGGAACGGCACGCCACCCACGCCGAGCGGCACGCCGAGCACGTCCCCGAGCGGACGCACCGAGCCGTCCGGGTGCCGCGCCAGCGGCGGCGGGTGGCCGGCGTTCCCGATGCGGGCCCGCCCCGTGTCCGGGTCGTACACCAGGTACAGACAGGTGGCGAGCTCGATGCCGGCCTCCTGGGCGCACACGTCGAGCTCCGCCAGCACCTCCTCGGGCCGCTCGGTGTACCGGGCGACCGCCTTCGCCGTGGTGTGCAGCCGCCCCATCGCCGCCGCGGCCGGCACGCCGTGTCCCATGACGTCCCCGACGACCAGCGCGATGCGGCCCCCGGCCAGCGCCAGCACGTCGTACCAGTCGCCGCCGACCTCGGTGACGCGGCCGCCGGGGAGGTAGCGGTGGGCGACGTCGACGTACGGGCTGGTGGCCGGTGCTCTCGGCAGCAGGGCCCGCTGCAGCGTGAGGGCGATGTCCTGGACCTGGCTGTAGAGGCGGGCGTTGTCCAGGGAGAGCGCCGCCCGGGAGGCGAGCTCGCTGGCGAGCCGCAGGTCGGCCTCGGTGAAGCCGGGCCGGGCGGTGCCGCGGCCGAACATCGTGATGCCCTGGACCGTGCCGCGGGCGACGAGCGGGGCGATCAGGAGGGACGCGAGCCCGCTGTGGAGCAGCCGCCCGGCCCGCTCCTTGTGCACCACGGTACGGGCGACGAAGTCCTCGTCCACCCGTACGGTGATCGGGCGACCGGTGCGCAGCATGTCGTGGATGGCGGAGGCGGGCGGGTAGGTCACCGTGTCCAGCTCGGTGAGCATCTCCGGCGCGGGCGGCGGCAGTACGGTGTGGGCGGCGATGCGGCGCGTGACCAGGGGCCGCGCCGGGTCGAACGGGACCGCCTCGTCCGCCCACCGGACGAGCTCCACGACCGAGCCGTCGCAGAACTCCGGCACCACCGCCGCGACCAGCTCCCCGGCGGTGACCCGGACGTCGAGGGTCGTGCCGATGCGCGCCGAGGCGCGGTCGAGCAGTTCCAGCCGCCGCCGCGCCACCGCGGCCTCCACGATGGCCCGCTCGCGGTCCGTGACGTCCAGCAGCACCCCGCCGCAGCCGCGCCGGGAGTCCCCGGCGCCGCTGAGCGGGAAGAAGCTGACCGAGCGCACCTGCTCCACGTCCCCGGCGGCGCGCACGGCGACGAGGGCGCCGACCACCGGCGGTCCACCGGCCGCGACGCCGCGCAGCATCCGCACGTACGCGCCCCGGTCGTGGACCGGGGTGACCTCGTCCACGCGCCGGCCGAAGTGGTCGGCCAGGGGGACGCCGTCCATGTCGGCCAGGGCCTGGTTGAGGTGGACGTACCGGAGCTCCTCGTCGAGCATCGCCAGACCGATCGGGCAGGTCTCGAAGAGGGAGTCGAGGAAGGACAGGTTCGTCTTGACGCGGTCGAGGTCCACCCCGTTGCTGGCCAGCACCATGACGTCGGAGCCGCCGGTGCCGGCGACGGGGAAGCCGCGGAAGCCGCAGTCGAAGACCGTGCCGTCGCGGTGCCGGGCGGGCATGCGGACCCGCCAGTAGCCCAGGGTCCGGGCCCGCTCCGCGAGCAGGGCGCCGGGCTCGGGGGCACCGGGGTCCGGGGCGGGGAAGAGCACGGCCGCCGGGCGGCCGAGCACGTCCCCGGCGGTGTGCCCGAAGAGCTCCCGGGCGCCCGGCCCCCAGCGGCAGACCCGGTCGTCGTCGTCCAGGCCGAAGACGGCGACCGCGACCTGTTCCAGCAGCGAGCCCGCCTCGGACCGGAGCGGGCTGCTCCACGACCGCTCCGCTCCCGCGGCAGGTTCCTCCCCCGGCAGGCGCGATGCCATCGGACCCCCTTCGGGTGCGGCGCCCCGGTCGGCTCCCTCAATTCTGCGCAGCGGACCACCGGCGTGCGAACGCTGGGCTCCGGCGGCCGTACGGGCCGGGGCGCGGCGCACCGCGCGCCCGCCGCCGGCCCTCAGGCGGGGGCGCCGGCGAGCAGGGCGAGGGCGGTGCGCCGGGGGAGCGCCCGGGTCGCGGCCGTGACGAGGGCGGTGAGCCGGCCGGGTACGACGACGGGGTCGTGCCGGCGGCGCAGGGCCGCGAGGGTGGCCGCCGCGACCCGCTCGGGGGTGAGGACCAGGCGGGCGGGCGCATCCGCGTGGAGGCCGGGCCGGGTGGCGGTGGGGCCGGGGCAGAGCGCGGTCACGTACACGTCCCGCGGCCGGTGCTCGTGCCAGAGGGCCTGGGAGAAGGAGACGACGAACGCCTTGCTCGCGCTGTAGAGGGCCTGCCCGGGCTGCGGGGTGAGGCCGAGCGTGGAGGCGACGTTCACCAGGGCCGCGCCGGGGCGGGCCGTGCCGAGGAAGGCGTGGGAGAGGGCGGTCACGGCGTCGCAGTGGAGGCGGAGCACGGGCAGCTGGGCGTCGAGCGCCGTCGTGGCGAAGGGGCCGGGCCGGGCCAGGCCCGCGTTGTTGACGAGGAGGTCGTACGGGCCGGAGTCCGCGTCGTGTCCCGCGTCCTCGAGGGCCGCGGCCACCGCCCGGATCCCTTCCGGGGTGCTGAGGTCGGCGGCGAGGTGGTCGTGGCCGGGGCCGAGCAGGGAGGTCAGCTCGCGCAGCCGCTCCTCGGTGCGGGCGACGGCGGTGACGGCGTAGCCGTCGGTGGCCAGGGCGAGGGCCAGCGCCCGGCCGATGCCCTCGGTCGCGCCGGTGACCAGGGCGCGGCGCGGGACCGCGGACGCCCCGCGGCGGGGTGCGGGGGCGCGGTGGCGGGTCAGCGGTCTCACCGCTCCGCCTTCGGGGCCGTCTCGGGCGAGTAGAGGAAGGAGAAGCGCTCCATGACGTCCTGCCGCTGGGTGTTGTGGAACGCCGCGATGCGCCAGGCCCCGTCGGTGTCCCGGACCAGGGTGTAGGTCTGCACCTTGGACAGCTCCGAGGCCTTCGGCGGGTCGCCGCTGTAGTCGTCGCCGCGGCCGGTCAGGATCGCGGCGTCCTTCCCGAGGAAGCGCAGGTCCAGGTAGCTGGCGGCGAGCTTGGTGCCCTTCACGAAGTCCCGGAACAGGGCTTTGTGGCCGGCGGTGATGTCGGCGCGGCCCTCGTAGTGGCTGCCGACGTACGTCGTGTAGGTGCCGTCCTCGGTGAACTGGCGGCCGTACGCCTCCGCGTCGCCGCGCCCCCATGCTGCCGTGAGTGCGTCCAGCGTCGCGCAGACGGCCTCGCCGTCGGCCCGTTCGGCACCGGACGGGATCACGTCCGTGCAGGCCGAGGAGCCGACCCGGTGGATGTCGGAGGTGCTGTCCAGGTAGAGGTACGACCCCGCGGCACCGACGGCGAGGACGGCGGTGGTGGCCAGGGCGGCGCGCTTGACGGTCGTGCGGTTCATGGCAGGAGGTCCCCGTTCTCTTCTTCGCTGAACTGACTGCGTGAAAGAATTATCTGCATAGAAGAAGAGATTAGGCAAGCGGAATGATCGGGAGGTGGACCCGGCCGGGTCCACCCCGCACGCCCCCGACTACGCTCCGCCTACACCCGTCGGTAACCGGCCCGCGCCGGCCACGACCATCCGATCTCGACGATGCGAGCCCCACTCATGCTCATGTCCCTCCGCTCCTGGGCCACAACGTGGTTGACCCGCCTCCTGCTCGTGCGCCTGCGCAAGCAGGGCGGCCTCGACCTGTCCGTGCTCAGGAGGCTCCCCGACGCCGCGCTGATGCCGCTGCACCGGGACGGCCTCGATCCCGTCGCACCGCTCGGCGAGCTCCGCGACCGCGAACCGGTCAGCCGGCTGCCGATACCCGGAGCGACGGTTTGGCTGGTGTCGGGGTACGCGGAGGCGAAGGAGGTCCTGGGCAACGCGGGGGCGTTCAGCAACGACTTCCGGCACCTGGTGGGCACCGCCGCGTCGGAGGCGGACGAGAACCCCGGAGGGCTCGGCTTCTGCGACCCGCCGGACCACACCCGGCTGCGCCGCCTGCTGACACCGGAGTTCACGATGCGCCGGCTGAACCGGCTCACGCCCCGCATCCACGCCATCGTCGAGGAGCAGCTCGCGCAGCTGGAGAAGGCCGCCCAGGCCGACCCGGACGGCCGGGCCGACTTCGTCGAGCACTTCGCGATGCCCGTCCCCGCCCTCGTCATCTGCGAACTGCTCGGCATACCGTACGAGGAGCGCGAGGCGTTCCAGGAGTTCTCCGTGGCCCGCTTCGACGTGGTCGGCGGCACCGCGGCCTCGTTCGGCGCCGTGGCCCAGTCCCTGGAGTACCTGCGCGGGGTCGTGGCCGCGCAGCGCCGCGATCCGGGCGACGGCCTGCTCGGCATGCTCATACGCGAGCACGGTGACGCCGTCACCGACGAGGAGCTGGCCGGACTCGCCGACGGCGTCCTGACCGGCGGCCTGGAGACCACCGCCAGCATGCTGGCCCTCGGTACCCTCATCATGCTCCAGGACCGCCAGCACTTCGACGCCCTGCAGCGGGCCGAGGACCCCGCCGTCGTCGCGGCCCCGTTCGTCGAGGAACTGCTGCGGTACCTGACCGTGGTCCAGACCGCCTTCCCGCGCTTCGCCCGCGAGGACGTCGAGATCGGCGGCGTCCCGATCACGAGCGGCGACATCGTGATCGTCTCGCTCAGCGCCGCGGACCGCGACCCGCGCCTCGGCGCGGACATGGAGGCCTTCGACCCGTCGCGCCCGCCCGCCCCCTCGCACCTGGCCTTCGGCCACGGCATCCACCGGTGCATAGGCGCCGAACTCGGCAAGATGGAGCTGCGCGCCGCCTTCCCGCAGCTGGTCGCGCGCTTCCCCGGGCTGCGGCTCGCCGTGCCGCCGGCCGAGCTGGAGTTCCGCAAGCTCTCGATCGTCTACGGCGTCGACACCCTGCCCGTACACGTGGACTGACGATCCGTCTCCGTCACCACCGTGTCCCGTGCCGCCCGCGCGTCCGCGCCGCCCCCGCAGGACACGGTGGGCGGCGCGGACGGCGGCGGCAGGGCGGCGAACGGGCCCGGTGGTCAGAGCATCACGTGCTTGACCTGCGTGTACTCCAGCAGCCCGGCCAGGGACAGGTCGCTGCCGTACCCCGAGTGCCGGACGCCGCCGTGCGGCATCTCCGACACCGTCGTCCCGTGCGTGTTCACCCACACGATCCCCGTGTGCAGCGCCCGGGTGGCCCGCAGCGCACGGTCCAGGTCCCGCGTCCACACGCTGGCGGCGAGCCCGTACCGGACCCCGTCGGCCAGCCGCAGGGCCTCCTCCTCGCTGCGGAACGGCTGCACCGTCACCACCGGGCCGAAGACCTCCTCCTGCACGATCTCGTCCTCCTGCCGCACCCCCGCGACCACCGTCGGGCGGTGGAAGAAGCCGGGCCGGTCCAGGGCCCGGCCGCCGGTCAGGACCTCCGCCCGGTCGGGCAGCCGGGCGAGCAGCCCGCGTACGGAGGCCAGTTGGGCCGCGTTGTTCAGCGGACCGAAGTCGGCCGACGGATCGCCCGGCGGCCCGGTGCGCAGTGCGGCCGCGGCCTTGGCGAAGGCCTCGGTGAACTCCTCGTACACCCGGTCGTGCACCAGCAGGCGCGCGGCCGCCGTGCAGTCCTGACCGGCGTTGTAGAACGCGACGCCGGCCAGCTCGGCCGCCACCGCCGGCACGTCCACGTCCTCGTGCACGATCACGGGCGCGTTCCCGCCCAGCTCGAGGTGGACGCGCTTGAGGTCGTCGGCCGCTGCCGCCGCGATCTCCCGGCCCGCCCGCACGCTCCCGGTCACCGCGACCATCCGGACCGCCGGGTGGCCGACCAGCGCGCGCCCGGTGTCCCGGTCCCCGCACACCACGTTCACCACCCCGGGCGGCAGGTGCGCGGCGGCGATCCGGGCCAGCAGCACCGCCGAACTCGGCGTGGTGTCGGCGGGTTTGAGCACCACCGTGTTCCCCGCGGCCAGGGCGGGCGCCACCTTCCACACCGCCATCATCAGAGGGTAGTTCCACGGTGTGATCTGCGCGCACACCCCGACCGGCTCCCGGCGCAGCAGCGAGGTGCGCCCGGCCGCGTACTCGGCGGCCGCCGTGCCGGGCAGGCCCCGCGCGGCCCCGGCGAAGAACCGTACGACGTCCACGACGGCCGGCAGCTCGTCGGTGCGGAACAGCAGCGGCGGCTTGCCGGTGTCCGCGACCTCCGCCGCGGTCAGCCGGCCGGCGTGTCCCTCCAGGGCGTCGGCCAGGTCCAGCAGGGCCCGCTGCCGCTCGGCGGGGGTGCGCCCGGCCCACGGGCCGCCGGCCGCCTCGGCCGCCGCGCAGGCGGCCGCGACGTCGGCCGGTCCCGAGCGCGGGGCCCGGCGGACCGGGCCGACGCCGGCCGGGTCGGTCAGTTCCATCCACGCACCGGACGCGGCCGGCCGGTCGACGCCGCCGATGTGGTTGGTGAGTTCGGGATCCAGTGCCAGTGACAGTGCCGGAGCCGGCCCGGGGACCGCGGCCGGTCGGTGTCCCGCATCGAGTTCAGCCACGGCGCAGCGCCTCCTTCGCGGCGGCCCGGCCCGTCCGCACCGCGCCTTCCATGTAGCCGGCCACCCACTGGTCGGATCCGCAGACGTAGAAGGGCGGTTCGTGGGTGCCGTGCCGAGGCCCCACCGCCATCACGTCCCCGGGCACCCACTGCGTGACGTACCCCTGCGTCCACGGGTCGGTGCCCCAGCGGCGCAGGAACACCGCCACCGGGTCCAGCGCCCCGGGCCCGTACAACCGGGCCATCTCGCTCAGGAGTTCGCCCTCGCGCAGCTCGTCGGGCATTCCCGCCAGCACGCCGAACCGCTCCGGCGGCACCAGCGCGGACAGGACGCCCTCGCCCTGCGGCCAGGTGCTCCCCAGCACGCCCTCGTTCTCCGACAGGCCGCTGCACCCCGCCTCCCGCCAGAACGGTTTGTCGTACGCGGCGACGAACTTGGCCGCGTGCGCCTGCCGTTGACGGCGCAGCGAGGCGAGCCGCTCCTCGGCCACGCCGCGCACGGCCACCCGGCGCAGCGGCCCGACGGGCAGTGCGCACACCACGGCTCCGGCGGTGAGCCGCTCCCCGTCCGCGAGTTCCACCGTGCAGCCGGCGGTCGGGGACACCTCGACCGCCCGGACCGGGGCGTCGAGCCGGATCCGGTCCGCGCCGAGTCCGTCCGCCATGCGCAGGGCCACCGTGGCCGAGCCCTCCGCGACCCGCAGGCCTTCCCAGTCCTCGTACCCGTACGCCTCCCCGCCGGGCACGGCCGCGTGCTTGCGCAACGCCGACAGGAGGGACGTCCGCTCGTACGAGCCGCTCGCCAGCCCCAGTTGGCCGATCTCCCACAACCGCACGACGGCCGGGGACGCCCCTTCGGCCCGCAGCCAGTCGCCGACCGAGAGCCGGTCCAGCCCGGCGGCCCGCGGGTGGGACCACGGGTCGGCCGGGTCGACCGTACCGGCCAGGGCGACGAACGCCGCCGTGACCCGCTCGTGGCACCCCCCGTCACCCGGGCCGAACCAGTGCGGCGGCTCTCCCGTCGAGACCCCCTCGGGCGTGGCCCGGGCGATCACCCCCGGCTCGGCGGTGTAGCTGGGCACCAGGGTCAGCCCCAGCTCGCCCGCCAGCTCCAGGTAGGCCGTGTGCGCCCGCCCCACCACCTCGCCGCCGAGCTGGACGAGCCGGCCGTCCGGCAGCCGGGTCTGCTCGACCCGGCCGCCGACCCGGTCACGGGCCTCGACGACGAGGACGTCGGCCCCGCCGGCGGCCAGGTCGCGGGCGGCACTGAGGCCGGCCAGCCCGGCCCCGAGCACGATGACGTCGTACCTCACGTGACCGTCCCCCCTCAGTCCAGGACCAGGCAGTGCTCGGGCCGCCAGCCCACCGTGACGGGCTCGCCGCCGATCCACCGGTCCTCCCGGCGGGACCGGTCGGTGTTCTGCTCCAGGGCCGCGACGCTCACCCCGGGGGCCAGCTCGATGAGGTACGTGGTGGTCGCGCCCGAGTAGACGGTCTCGCGGACCACGCCGTCGGCGAGGGTCATGCCCGGCTCGAAGTCGGACAGCCAGATCTTCTCGGGGCGCACCGCCAGGTGCACCCGGCCGCCCTCGGCGATGTCGGGCCGCTCGCCGACGGGCAGCGCCGGGCCGCCGTCGACGTGCACCCGGCCCTCCCGGAAGACGCCCGGCACCAGGTTGGAGGTGCCCATGAAGGAGGCGACGAAGCCGTTCGCCGGCCGCTCGTACACGTCCTCGGGCGTGCCGCACTGCGCGATCCGGCCCTCCTCCATGACGGCCACCCGGTCGGACATCGTCAGCGCCTCGTCCTGGTCGTGGGTGACGAACACGAACGTGATGCCGATCTCCCGCTGGATCTGCTTCAGCTCGACCTGCATGCGCCGCCGCAGCCGCAGGTCCAGCGCCGCCAGCGGCTCGTCCAGCAGCAGTACCTGCGGCCGGTTGACCAGCGCCCGGGCCAGCGCGACCCGCTGCCGCTGACCACCGGAGAGGGTGCGCGGCCTGCGGTCGGCGAGCCCGTCCAGCTGCACCAGGTCGAGCATGTCGGAGACCCGGGAGCGGATCTCGGCGCGGCCGACGCCCTTGCGCTTGAGGCCGAAGGCCACGTTGTCCGCGATCGAGAGGTGGTCGAAGAGCGCGTAGCTCTGGAAGACCGTGTTGACGTTGCGCAGGTGCGGGGGCAGGCCGGTGACGTCCTGGCCGCCGAGCAGCACCGCGCCCTCGGTGGGGTCGGCGAAGCCGCCGATCATCCGCAGGGTGGTGGTCTTGCCGCAGCCGGAGGGGCCGAGCAGGGAGAAGAACTCGCCGGGGGCGATGTCGAGGCTGAGGTCACGGACGGCGTACGCGTCCCCGTAGCGCCGGCTGACCCGGTCGAGCCGGACGGCGGGCGGGCCCTCGGGACCGGGCGCGGCGGGACGGGGTGCGGTGGGGTCGGGTGCGGCGGGACCGGTGGGCGGCTGGGCGGGCGCGGAGGTCATGGATCACTTCCCGGAGAGCAGGTCGAGGCCGCCGCGGCGGCCGAAGAGACGCGGGATCGCGAGGGCCAGCGCGATCAGGGCCACGGAACCGGCCAGCATGAGCGTGCCGACGGCGTTGATGGTGGGCTGCACCCCGAACCGGATGGCCGAGTAGATGCGCACCGAGAGCGGCTGGGGGTCGACGCCCGTGGTGAAGTAGGCGAGCACGAAGTCGTCGAAGACGAGGGCGAACACGAGCACCGCGCAGGCCAGGATGCCGGGCAGCAGGGCCGGCAGGGTCACCAGCCGCACCGCCTGCCAGCGAGTGGCCCCGAGGTCCATCGCGGCCTCCTCCACCTCCGGATTGAGGGCCGCGATGCGTGACCGCATGATCACCGTGACGTAGCTGATGGAGAAGGTGATCTCGGAGAGCATCACGGTGGTGGTGGACAGCGGTACGGCCACGCCCTTGAAGAGCAGCATCGCCGCGACGCCCGTCACGATCTCCGGAGTGATCAGGGGGACCAGCATGATCAGGCCGGCCAGCGAGCCGAGTCGGTTGCGCGAGCGGACCAGCCCGAGCGCCAGCGTCACCCCGAGCACGATGGAACCCACGGTCGCCACCAGCGAGATGCGCAGCGACGTGCCCAACGAGCCCAGCAGCAGGTCGTCGTGGGCGAAGGCCTGGTACCAGCGCAGGCTGAAGCCCTTGAACACGGTCAGGGACTTCTGCGCGTTGAACGAGAACAGCGCGACGACCCCGATCGGCAGGTAGAGCAGGGCGAAGAAGCAGACGGTGACGGCGATCGCGAACCGGGGCCGGCGCTCCGCGCGCCGGCGACGGCTCCGGCGCACGGTCGCGCCCTTCGGGGCGGGACGCGCGGCGGCGGTCGGGGCCGTCGGTACGGCGGTGGACTCCGAGCTCATCGGACCGCCTCCGCCTCGTCGCGGCGGGCCCGGCGCAGGTAGCCCAGCAGGACCACGAACAGCACCGCCATCAGCAGCATCGTCAGGGCCGAACCCAGCGGCCAGTCCTGGCCCTGGAAGAACTTGTCCTGGATCAGGTTGCCGATCATGATCTGGTCCGGCCCTCCCATGAGCTGGGCGCTGACGAAGTCGCCCATGGCGGGCAGGAACACGAGCACGCAGCCGGCCGTCGCCCCCTGCCGGGTGGCCGGCACGGTGACGAAGAGGAACGTGCGCAGCGGCCCCGCGTACAGGTCGCGGCCGGCCTCGATGAGCGAGACGTCCATCCGCTCCAGCGCCGCGTAGAGCGGGATGACCATGAAGACCACGAACCCGTAGACGAGTCCGGCGATCACCCCGGGGCCGGTCTGGAGGATGGCGGTGCCGTCGCCGGCGATGCCGAGGGCGCGCAGTGCCCGCAGCACGGGCCCGTCGTCGGAGAGGACCACCGACCAGCCGTACATCCGCACCAGGTAGTTGGCGAAGAACGGGACCACGATCGCGGCGATGAGGAGGTTCTTGAACCGGCCGCCGTGCAGGGCGATGGCGTACGCCACCGGGTAGGCGACCAGCAGGCAGACGAGGCAGGCCAGCGCCGCGTACCCGAGGGAGCGCAGCAGCACCACCCGGTAGGCGGGGTCGACGAGGGCCGCCAGGCTGCTCGGGTCGAGGCCGAAGCGGGGGTTGCCGAGCGGGTCGGTGGTGCCGACGGAGAGTGCGGCGACCAGCAGGAGGGAGGCGAGGAGGAAGGCGCTCATCCAGACGGTGCCGGGGAGCATGAGCCAGGTCCACAGGCGGGTGCGCGTCGGCCGGGCAGGGCCCGCGGCGTGCGCCGGGTGAGTGGTGTGGGTGGGGTCGGTGGCGTGGGTGGGGTCAGCAGTGTGGGTGGGGTCCGTGGTGCGCGGGGGTGCCGTGCGCGTGCGTCGTGCCATGTCAGCCGGCCTTCACTTCGGTCCAGGCGCGGTCGCGGGCCCGTTCGCCCGGGCCGTCCGTGCCCCGGAAGAACAGCTCGTCCCGCAGGTCGTCGGTGCTCACCACGCAGGCCTCGAACGGGCCGACCAGGGAGCGGTACGTGTCCTCGGTCCCGGCGACGGGCATCGGGTAGCCGATGTAGCGGATGTTCCGCTTCACGTTCTCCGGTCGCAGCATGTAGTCGATGAACAGCATCGCGGTGCCGGGGTGCGGGGCGTCGACGGGGATGGCGTAGCAGTCGGAGTTGACGGGGGCGCCCTCCTTCGCGGTCTCGAACCCGAACACGTCGGGGTCCTTGGCCTGGGCCAGCATCGCGGCCATGTCGCCGCTCCACGCCTGGGTCATCACGGCGTTGCCGTTGAGGAGGTTGTTGTAGCTGTCGCTGGAGAAGCCGCGCAGGTGCGGACGCAGCGACTTCAACGTGGCGGTGACGCGGCGCAGTTCACCCGGGTCCGCGGTGCACAGGTCCACGCCCAGCTTGAGGGCGGCGAGCCCGAGCACCTCGTCGCGGTCGTCGAGGACGAACACCTTGCCGCGGGCCTTCGCGTTCCACAGGTCGTCCCACGAGCCGGTCAGCTCGTCGCCGAGCCGGTCCCGGCGCCAGCCGATGCCGGTCTTGTACATCGTGAACGGCACGGTGTGCGCGGACCTGGCGTCGTACCAGGGGTCGGCGAAGTAGTCGTAAGCGTCGAACACCGCTCCCGCGTTGGTGAGTTGGGAGTGGTCGATGCGGTGCAGCCGGCCGCCGGCGGCGAGTCGCTGCGCCCATTTGGCGTTCGGGAAGACGACGTCGTAGCGGTTGCCGGCGTTGAGCTTGGCCGCCATGCCCTCCATCGAGTCGTAGTTGGACTGGATGACCTTGACCTTGTACTCGTCCTCGAAGCCGGCGAAGACCGCCGGGTCGACGAAGTCGGCCCAGTTGAAGTAGACGAGGTCGCCGTCGGGCTTCATCTCGATCGGCCGCTCGGCCGCCGCGCCGGTGGACCCGCTCGCCATGAATCCACAGCCGGCGGTGGTCAGGGCGAGGGCGGCGGCTCCGCCGGCGCGGAGGAAGGAGCGCCGGGACGGGGCGGGGAAGGGGGCGGGCTCGAGGGTGGGGGAGGGGGCGGGGGACGGGGCTGGGGGTGGTGGTGCCTCGGGGGACATCTGCGGTCCTCTCCGTCGTGGCGGCGGTTCGGCGGCGGTTCGGCGGTGGTTCGGAGGCGCGGGGGGTGGGGATCGGGGGTGCTGTGTGCCGGAGCGCTGGGCGGGTGTCTGGGGGCGTCGGGCCGGGGGCCTCAGGCCTCGGGGGCCGGTCGTTCCGGGGCCGCGTCGGCGTCGGCGTCCGCGAGGTCGGCACGGATCCGGTCGGCGAACCAGCCCACCGCGGCCTCCCGCCGTGACAGCGGGCCCGGGACGAACCCCGGTGTGCCCAGGCCCTGTTGGACCCTGGCCACCAGCTCGGCGTCCTCGTCGTTGGTGATCCAGCCGATGTGGACGTTGAGCCGGCGGGCGATACGGGTGCGCAGACCGCTGCCGGGCCGGGCGTAGAACGCGCCGGGCACCGCGACCCGGTCCACGGCGGTCGGCACGGCCGTCCAGGCGAGGACGTGGTCCGGGTAGAAGTCGATGAGCGTGTTCGGGTAGATCACCGCGTACCGCCACACCCGGCGGTCCTCCTCCCGCAGGCCGGGCATCGGGGCCGTGACCCGCTGGTAGAGGCGCTCGGCCCAGTTGGAGGAGGGCTTGTCGCGCAGCGGGGAGGCGAAGAGGGCGTACGCCCCGGCGGTCTCGGCGGTATAGGACTGGTAGTCCAGCAGCCGCATCAGTCCGGGGTGGGCGACCGGGACGTGGTAGCCCTCCAGGTAGTTGTCGACCGCCACCTTCCAGTTGGCGTGCTGCACCTCGGCGCCGGCCAGGTCGTGGATCCGGTCCTTGCCGATCGGCACGAGCTCGGGCCCCGCGTAGTGGCCCACGGCCTCGGCCAGCCCGGCGCAGCTCTCCGCCAGCGGAACGGCGTCGGGGTCGTGGTTGACGAAGACGAAGCCGAGGAAGGACTCCACGCGCACCGGCAGCAGCCCGAGCTTCGGCTTGTCCAGGCAGGGGATCTGGCGGGCCTCGGGGGCCCCGACCAGCGTGCCGTCGAGGCGGTACGTCCAACCGTGGTACGGGCAGCGGATGGCCTTGCCGGACGGCTCGGGGGCGGTCACGAGCCGGGTGCCGCGGTGGCGGCAGACGTTGAGGTGGGCGGCCAGGGAGCCGTCCTGGGTCCGTACGACCAGCACCTCGCGGCCGGCCGCGTGGGCGGCGAGCCGCGCGCCGGGTCCCGGCAGGTCGGACTCGTGGCAGACCAGCTGCCAGGACGTGGCGAAGACGTGCCGCTGCTCCGCTTCCGCGAGCGCGGGGTCGGTGTAGTAGCGCGCCGGCAGGGCCTGCGGCGGCGGCCCGTGGGGGTCGGGTGCCCCGGGAGCCAAGGGCTCGCGGGCCGCCGCCTCGGGTGCGACCGGGGCGGCCTCGGGGTCGGTGGGGGTGCGGGGGGTGCGGGGCTCGGCGGCGGTCCGGGCGGCGGGGGCCTCGCCGGCGGTCCGGGAGGTGTGGCCTTCGGTCGCGGTCCGAGGAGGGCGGGCCCCCGGATCCGCCGGGAGCGGTTGGGGTCCGGGGGCTTCGCGAGCCGGGGATCGCAGGGCCTCGGACGTCTGGGGGGCTTGGAATTCGGTGGCTTCGGGGCGCATCGCGGAATCCTCCATGCCCCGCGCGGGCGGCCGGTGGGGACGGCCGGGCGGGGCGGCCCGATCGGCTGTCGGCACCCGCCCGGGACGGGGCGTCCGGGGCTGGTGCTGACTGATTGGTCAGTCAGATTGCTGGTGGGTTTCCGGGGTGTCAAGACTTGATGACTGACTGATTGGTTAGTTAGCGTAGTCCCATCAGCCGGTCCCGGCCCTCCGCTCCCCAGGCGGCCGGACGAGGCCCCCAAGGGCGCTCGCGCCCCCGACGTAACGCGCTGCACCACCCGCCCGCCGCCCCGGCCCACCGGCCGGCTCCGGCCCGCGGGACGCCCCTCCTGTACGACGCGCCACACGTACCCCACCAGGGTCCCTCCCCCCGGCCACGACCGAACGGGACCTTCCCCGACGCACGACCCGCCCACCCCCGGTCCGGCCCACCGGCCGCGACCGGCCGACGGGCCCCTCCACACCCCGCACACCCCCGCCCGCCCACGGACCCGACGGCGCACCGGCCGGCACCGGCGGCGGGGGAGCACCCACCACCAGCCCCTCGGAGGCAGGCATGAGCGGTCGCCGGAACCTGACCTGGCTCGGGCTCACCCCCGAACCCGAACGCGAACTCCCCCTCGCCGTGGCCACCCTGCGCGACCCCGACGCACCCCCGGCCGCCGCCGAGCGCCGCCGACTCGAGCACCTGGTCCTGCACGGCACCCAACGCGCCTGGCTCCGCTACCTCGCCGAGGTCACCTCACTGGTCACCGCCGTCGCCGCCGGCACCCGCCCCGGCGACCGGCGGGCGGCCCGACTGGCGGCCGAGGTCGTCCTCGACCACCACCGCATGCTGATCGGCCTGCCCGGCCCCGGCTGGGACCGCACGACCTCCGAACGCCGGGCCCTGGAACACGCGCTGTCCCTCCTGCCCGCCTAGACCGCCCGAGCGCCGGCCCCGGCGGCGCCACCGGTCGGCACCCCGGCGGCACCGTCCGCCCCGCCCACCGGTCCCGCGGGGGACGACGGAGGTCTGCCGCCGACGGCAGGCCGTGTCGCCCGTCGCACCCCCACCCGCCGGGCACTGCGCGGGACCGGTTCGCCGGCACCGTCACCCGGGGACCCGGGGACCCGGGGACCCAGGGACCCGAGCACCGCCCGCGTCCGCCGCACCGCCCGCGGCGCGCGGCGCGGAGCCGGCGGCGGAGCGAGCGACGGTCCGCCCGAAGCGGTCAGGCCCCTCCCTCCCGTCCCACCGCTCGCCGCGCCCCCACCCCACCCACACCCCGCCCTCACCAGGAAGGGAGTTCCAGCCATGACGACGGTGGTGAAGTCCCTCGTCCCCGACGCCGGCGCGCTGCTCCGGTTCCACCCCGCCGACGACGCCCCGTCCGGCGTCCACGGCCCGGACCCCGAGGAACTGCTCGGGCACCTCGCCGCCGCCGGGCTGCGCGGCCGGGGCGGAGCCGGCTTCCCCGCCGCCCGCAAGCTGCGTGCCGTCCGCGACGCGGCCGGCGCCGGCCCGGCCCCCGTCGTCGTCGCCAACGGCGAGGAGGGCGAGCCCGGTTCGGTGAAGGACCGCTGGCTCCTGCGCGCCCGCCCCGGCCTCGTCCTCGACGGCCTGGTGCAGGCCGCCCGGATCACCCGGGCCGCGCGCGGCTACGTGTACGTCTCCGACCCCGACGCCGCCGACCGCGTCCGTGACGCCCTCACGCGCCACCCCACGCCCCTCCCCGTCGGGATCGTCCTGACCGCTCCCGGCTACGTCGCGGGCGAGGAGAGCGCCGTGGTGCGCCGCATCGAAGGCGGCCCCGCCCTCCCCACCGCCAAGCCCCCGCGCCCGTACGAACAGGGCGTCGGCGGCGCCCCCACCCTCGTCGCCAACGTGGAGACCCTGGCCCGGATCGCGGCCGTCGCCGCCCGCCCCGACCTGCGCGACGCCATCGCCGGCAGCACGCTGCTCACCCTCTCCGGCGGGGCGGCCCCGGCCCTCCTGACCGAGGTGCCGTACGGCGTGCCGCTGCGCGAACTCGCCGCCGCGCAGGGCGTCCCGGACGCCTGGGGCGCCCTGGTGGGCGGGCTCTTCGGCGGGCTGGTCGGACGCACGGGCCTCGACCTGCCGCTGGAGCCGGAGGCGCTGCGCGCCGCGGGCACCGCAGTGGGCTGCGGGGCACTGCGCTTCCTGGGCCCCGAGGAGTGCCCCGTCGCGCTCGCCGCGGAGGCCGCCCGGTACCTCGCCGCCGAGAGCAGCCGCCAGTGCGGGGTCTGCGTCTCGGGTACGGCCGCCATCGCCGACGCCCTCCGCGGGCTCACGCTCGGCGACGCCCCGGCCGACCTCCGCGAACGCCTGCACCGCTGGTCCACCGGCCTGCGCGGCCGCGGGGCCTGCGGCCTGCCCAGTGCCGCGGCCCAGCTCGCCGGCACCGTCGCGACCGCCTTCCCCGCCGCCCTCGACACCCACGTGCAGGGCGCCTGCCCCGTCTGCCCGGCCCCCTGCCCGCCCCTCACCGTCCCGGTCCCGCCCCTCACGCTCCCGGCCCCGGACCTCACCGTCCCGGTCCCGGACCTCGCCCCACCCGGCCCCGAGCGGCCCCGGGAGCCCTGAGGTCCCGTCCGCCCGGCAGCCCCGCCGTCCGGCACCCGTCCCGCACCCGCCCGCATCCCCGCCGCCCGCCTCCCGGCCCCCCTGCGCCGCAACCGCCCTCCCCCACCCCGCAGCACCCCGGCCCGGCCCCGGCCCGGGCCTCCCGAAAGGACCGTCATGAAACTCCTCCTCGACTCCACCCGCTGTCAGGGCTACGGCCTGTGCCAGGAGCACGCGCCCGCGCTCGTCGAGCTCGACGAGTGGGGCTACGCCGTCGTCCTCGACATCCCCGTCCCCCTCTCGGCGGAGGACGACGCCAAGGCCTGCGCCGAGGCCTGCCCCAACGCCGCACTGCGCGTGGTCGGCTGACGTGGCCCGCGACCTCACCGCCCTCTTCGACCCCCGCTCCGTCGCCGTCGTCGGCGCCAGTGACGACCCCGCCAAGTACGGCCACGCGGTGGCCGCCCAGGCCCTGCGCGCGCCCGGCCGCCGTCCCGTCCACCTCGTCAACCGCCGCGGCGGGACCGTGCTCGGCCGCCCCGCCGCCACCTCCCTCCCGCAGCTCGGCGAACCGGTGGACCTGGTCGTGGTCTCCGTACCCGGCCCCGGCTTCGAGGCCGCCGTCGACGACGCCCTGGCCTGCGGGGCCCGCGCGATCGTCGCGATCACCGCCGGCTTCGCCGAGACCGGCCCGGCCGGACTGGCCCGCCAGCGCGCGGTCGCCGACCGGGTCCGGGCCGCCGGAGCCGTCCTCGTCGGCCCCAACTGCCTGGGCATCGCCGACAACACCACCGAGCTCTACCTCGCCTCCGACGCGTTCGCCCCCGGCGGCGTGGCCCTCCTCAGCCAGAGCGGCAACCTCGCCCTGGAACTCCAACTGCGCTGCGCACCGCACGGCGTGGGCTTCTCCCGCTTCGTCTCGCTCGGCAACCAGGCCGACGTGACCCTCGTCGACCTGGTCGAGGACTGCGCGCGCCACGACGAGACCCACGCCATCGCCGTGTACGCGGAGGACTTCGGCGACGGCCGCGCGCTGGCCCGCGCCGCCGCGGCGGCGGACAAGCCGGTCGTCCTGCTCAGCGCCGGACGCGGCACCGCCTCGGCCCGCAGCGCCCAGTCCCACACCGGGGCCCTCACCACCTCGGCCGACGTGGTGGCCGCCGCCTGCCGCGACGCGGGCGTCGAACTGGTCGCCACCCCGCGCGAGATGGCCGTCGTCCTCGCCGCCCTGCGGTCCCGGACGAGGACCCGCGGAACCGGCCGCCGGACGGCCGTCTTCACCGACGGCGGCGGCCACGGGGCCATCGCCGCCGACGCCGTCGAGGCCCAGGGCCTCACCGTGCCCGAACTCAGCGCCCCGGTAGGCGAATCCCTGCGCCGGGTCCTGTGGGCCCAGTCCTCCGTCGCCAACCCCGTCGACCTCGCCGGGATGGGGGAGCAGGACCCGGACTCGTACGCACGCACCGTCGCGGCCCTGCTCGACGCGGACGAGGTCGACGCCGTCCTCATGACCGGCTACTTCGGCGGGTACGCGGCCTCCGAGGGCGGCCTCGGCGGCGGTACGGCGGCCCGCACCGACCCCGGTGCCGCGCAGGCTCCCGCGGGCGCCGCCACCCCGCTCGCGCCCGACGAGCCGGCCCCCGGCACCCTGGCCGCCGGGGAGCTGGCGGCGGCCCGCACCCTCGCCGCCCGCCTCGTCCCGCCCGGCGCGACCGCCGGAGGCGGCGCGGCCCGCGGCTCCGCCGGCACCCCCAAGCCCCTGGTCGTGCAGTCCATGTACCCCGACTCGCCGAGCTGCCGGGTGCTCGCCGGGGCCGGCGTACCGGTGTTCGAGGCGACCGAGGACGCCGCGCGGGCCCTGGCCGCCATGACGGCCCCCCGGCCGGCCACCGTCATCGCCCCCCTGCCCGACCCCGCCGTGCCGCTGGGCGACCCCGGCTACCACGGCGTACGGGCCCTGCTCGCCGCCGCCGGCGTGCCCTTCCCGGCCGCCCGCGAGGTGATCGACGAGGCCGGCGTGCTCGCTGCCGCCGACGCGTTCCCGGGCCCGTACGTCCTGAAGGCCCTGCACCTGCTGCACAAGTCCGACGCGGGCGGGGTCGCCCTGCGGCTGCCGGACCGGACGGCCCTCGTGGCGGCCCACCGTGCCATGCACGCCCGGCTCGGCGCCGCCGCGTACTCCGTGGAGGCCATGGCGGACCTCACCGACGGCGTCGAGCTCATCGTCGGCGTCAACCGGGATCCCCGCTTCGGGCCGGTCGCCATGGTCGGCCTCGGCGGGGTGTTCACCGAGGCACTCCACGACGTGGCGTTCGCCCTCGCCCCCGTCCCGCCCGCGCACGCCGAACGGCTCCTGCGCGGCCTGCGCACCGCGGCGCTCCTGACCGGCGCGCGCGGCCGCCCCCCGGTCGACCTGCGGGCCGCCGCCGAGGCCGTCGCCCTGATCACCGAGGTGGCCGCGGCCCATCCCGAGATCGACGAGCTGGAGGTCAACCCGCTGCTGGCCCGCCCGGACGGGGTCCTCGCCCTCGACGCCCGCGCGGTCCTGGCCCCGCCGCCCGCCGCCCCCTGACGACCGGGCCCCACCCGGCCCGGTCCTCCGCCGACCCTGTCCCTCCGCCTCACCGCCCGACCCCACCGCCCGACCCCAGCCCCAGACCCAGCCCAGATCCACCCAGGAGCCGCACATGGACTTCCGCTACACCCCCGCCCAGGCCGACCTCAAAGCCCGTGCCGCCGGCTACGCACGGCTGCTCATGGCCTACGAGAACCAGTCCGAGGAGGCCGGCGGCTCGCTCCCCGCCGACACCGTCCGCGAGCTCACCCGGGCCGCCATGGACGCGGGCGTCTACGCCATCAACATGCCCGCGGAGTGGGGCGGCGCCGGCCTCTCCCTCCTCGACCAGGTCATCGTCGAGGAGGAGTTCGGCAAGGTCACCAACTGCCTCTGGGACATCCCCTGGCGTCCCGCCAACGTGCTGGCGTACGGCACCGGGGCGCAGCGCGAGAAGTACCTGCTGCCGGTGATCCGCGGTGAGCGGTTCGACGCCTTCGCCGTCACCGAGCCGGGTGCCGGATCCGACCCCGGATCCGGCACCAGCACCGCCACCCGGACCGCCGGCGGCTGGCTGCTCAACGGTGAGAAGTGGTTCGTGACCTGCGGGGACATCGCCGACTTCCTGCTCGTCCAGGCCGACGCCGGCCCCGACCGGGAGGCCACGCTCTTCTTCGTCGACAAGCAGGCCCCCGGGGTGGAGATGACGCGGGTCCCGCGCTTCATGCACTCCGCGGTGAACGGGCACCCCGAGTTCACGTTCACCGACGTGTTCGTCCCCGACGAGGACGTCCTCGGCGGCGTCGGCAACGGCTACGAGCTGACCCGGGAGTGGTTCACCGACGAGCGGCTGATGATCGCCGCCCGGACGACCGGGGCCGCGGAGCGGGCGCTGGAGCTGGCCCGCGACTGGGCCGTCGAGCGGCGCCAGTTCGGCTCCCGGATCGCCGACTTCCAGCTGGTCCAGGGCATGCTCGCGGACTGCGCCGCCGACATCGCCGTGAACCGCGCGTACACCCACCAGGTGGCGTGGGAGGCCGACCAGCCCGGCACGGACCGCAAGACCCTGCACGCCAAGGCCGCCACCGCCAAGCTCGCCGCCAGCGAGGCCGCGGGCCGGGTCGTGGACCGCTGCCTGCAGATCTTCGGCGGGCGCGGTTACGACCGTACGTACGCCGTCGAACGCATGTACCGCGAGCTCCGGGTGGACCGGATCTGGGAGGGCACGTCCGAGATCCAGCGCCTGATCGTCGCGAACGAGCTGGTCAAGCGCGGCACCGGCGCCCTGGCGCTCCCCACCGCCCCCTGACCCGCCCGCCCCCTCCTCCCTCCCCCCGTCCCTCCCGCCCGCCCGCCCACCGGAGCGGCCCCCACCGGACCGCGTCCCGCCCGACCGCACCCACCAGACCGGAGACAGGAACCCATGGACTTCCGCCTCACCCCCCGTCAGCAGCAGCTCAAGGCCACCGCCCGCGAGCTGGCCGCCTTCATCGAGAAGTACGAGCTCGACTGCGAGGAGGCCAACGGCCTGCCCCCCGCGGCCCACGCCGAGATCCGCGACGCCGTCCTGGCCAGCGGCCTCCAGGCCGTGAACATGCCCGCCGAATGGGGCGGCGCCGGCCTGACCATCTTCGAGCAGGCCGTGGTCCAGGAGGAGCTCGGCCGGCTCACCGGCGCCCTGTGGGACACCGTCTGGCGCCCGGCCAACGCCCTGCGCCACTGCACCCCCGAGCAGCGCGAGCGCTACCTCGTCCCCGTCATCCGCGGACACCGCCGCGACTGCTACGCCGTCACCGAGCCCGGGGCCGGCTCGGACCCCCAGAACCTCGCCACCACCGCCACCCGCACCGACCGCGGCTGGGTCATCAACGGCGAGAAGTGGTTCGTGACCGTCGGCGACCACGCCGACTTCCTCATCGTCCTGGCGGCGGCGGGGGAGGAGCGGGCCCCCACCCTCTTCCTCGTGGACAAGGAGACCCCCGGGGTCGAGATCACCCGGGTTCCGCGCTTCATGCACACCTTCGTCTACGAGCACCCCGAGTTCACGTTCACCGACGTCGAGGTGCCCGAGGACGCCGTCCTCGGCGGGATCGGCGACGGCTACGACATCACCCGCTCCTGGTTCACCGAGGAGCGCCTGATGATCGCCGCCCGGACGACGGGGGCCGCGGAGCGGGCACTGGAGCTGGCCCGCGACTGGGCCGTCGAGCGGCGCCAGTTCGGCTCCCGGATCGCCGACTTCCAGCTCGTGCAGGGCATGCTGGCGGACTGCGCCGTCGACATCGCGGTGAACCGTGCGTACTTCCACCAGGTGGCGTGGGAGACCGACCAGCCCGACGCCGACCGCAAGACCCTGCACGCGAAGGCGGCCATCGCGAAGCTCTCCGCGAGCGAGGCGGCCGGCCGGGTCGTGGACCGCTGCGTGCAGGTCTTCGGCGGGCGCGGCTACGACCGCACGTACGCCGTCGAGCGCCTCTACCGCGAGCTGCGCGTGGACCGCATCTGGGAGGGCACGTCGGAGATCCAGCGCCTGATCATCGCGGGCGAACTGGTCAAGCGGGGCACGGGCGTGCTGCACCTGCCCACCGCCTGACGGACCGTAGGGCGGCCCGGGCACGACCCGGCCGCCACCGCCACCCCCGCCCGCGGTGACTCATGGGCGAAGATGGTCACCGCGGGTACGGGGGTCCGGGCGGCGGCCGACCCGAGGACACGCGTACCGGCACGGACGGACACGGATGGGGAGTCACGACGTGAGCAAGGCCGAACGCACGCAGGAGACCCGCGAGCGGATCCTCACCGCGGCCTGCGCGGTCATCGCGGAGGTCGGCTTCGAGAAGATCCGCATGCGCATGGTCGCCGAGCGCGCCCAGGTCTCCACCGCGCTGCTGCACTACCACTTCGAGACGCGGGAGAAGCTCTTCGACGAGGCGATGCGGCACTCCTTCCAGCAGACCGGCACCGAGCTGGAGCGGGACGCCGGCGCCGTGCCGGCCGCGGTGACCCTGGCCCGCATCGTGCACAGCATGCTCCCCACCGACGCCGAGCTGCGCCAGGACTGGAAGCTGTGGCAGGAGCTGTGGGTCCGCGCCCTGCGCGATCCCTCGGCCCACGAGCTCACCCTGGACCTCTACGAGCAACTGCACGTCTGGGTCGCCGAGGCGATCCGCCGCGGCATCGGCGCGGGGGAGTTCGCCCCCTGCGACGTCGACGCCGTGAGCACCCTGGTGCTGGCCCTGTGCGACGGCTTCGGCATCCGCCTCATGCTCGCGGACCCCCGCCTGACGGTCGCCGCGGCCGAGGCCGCGATCTGGGGCACCATCGCCCCGGCCCTCGGCACCCCGCCCGCCTTCCCCGCCCTCTGACGCCGCCGGGCCCGCCGGATGGACGGGGTCCGGCCGTGCCCCCGGGTCGCTTTCAGAGGCCCCAGGCGTCACGGAAGGAGATGAGGCAGCCGACTGCAGTCCAGGGGCTGAGGGAGAGGGCGTGGCGGGCGTCGGCGAGCTTGGTGAGGGAAGCGGCGCCCGCGCCGGGCGCTGTGGCCTGCTTGAGGCGTTCGGAAGTCAGATGTGCACCGAAGAATTGCATCACCGTCGCGGCAAAGAGCATGTAGGCGGCGAGCTCACAACCCAGGCGGGTTGCCGCGGGCATCTGGGGTGATCCGTCGGTCGGGCGGAGAACGGTGTACTGCCGGAGGCACCACGCGCCGAGCTCCTCGTACCACTCGCGGAATCGGTCCGCTGAGGCGCCCTCAGGTTCGATGACTTCGATCCGGTTGACGAGCGCGAGGCCCGCCGGGCCAGCGGCTTCCCTCAGCAATCCGTGGCGAACGCCGGCCAGCCGCGCCACGGCCTCGCTCCTCATGAGCTGCGGCACCGCTTGCACCAGGTCGATCTCGCTCCCCTCCTCGTGCTGGCCGACCAACGCGCGTGCGCTGCGCTGCAGTTCGCGGGGGAGGCCGCCCGAGAGGACGTAGCACAGTGCCACGAAGGGGTCCTTCCACCCCAGGAGCAGTCCGTGGAGCATCTGCTGCGCGGTGGAAAGCTCCAGGCGCTGCAGCGCGAGGACGTCGTCGAAGCAGCTGTCGAAGACATCACGGAAGGGCATCCCGCGCCGTGCGAAGCCTGCGGCGGCTTCCTCGGAAACGGAAACGAGGAAGAAGCACCGGCTGGCTCCGAACATTCCCTTGACGTCGTTGAGGAACTTCTCGACTTCGTCCGCGCTCCTCAGCTTGTCCAGCTCGTCGACAGCGATGATCAGCTGGTAGTGCTGGGTCACGGCCTCGAGGAACACCCGGAGTCCGGCCACGATCTCGGGATAGCTCTTGGCCCGCTCCGCCACCGTCGTCCCTCGCTTGGCGCCGATGTCGACCCCTACCGGAAGCTGGCGCGCACCGCCGAGCCTGAGTGTCATCGTGTGCTCACTGCTGAGGGTCTGTTCGTAGCGGATCTGCCGGAGCTGGTCGAGGGCGAGTTCACGGAGCGCGGCCTCCCGGGAGTACCTCGACTTGTCGGGTGTCCCGGCGCGGGCGATCCGCCAGAAGTGCGTGGACGATGTCGCCAGCCGGCTTCCTGCGAGGATCAGCGCCGCACCGAGGAGGACCATCGCGACACCGCCCAGCAGCATCCACGTACCCCGCCCCAGCCCGCCAGACACCGTGAGCAGCGATAGGCCGCCCGCCGCGCACAGCGCGAGGGCAGGGCACCACCGCCTCGTGAGACCTTCCACCCGGGCGTGCCGTCGGTCCTGTTCGGACGCAGGCCCGCCCTCGGAGGCTGGAGCGGACGTGGACGTGGACCGGAAGGCAGGTGGCACTGCCAGCTCTACGGCAGCAGCGAAGAGCACCACCATCAGGGCCACCGCGGCGGTGGTCAGGGCCAGGCCGGCATAGGTCCACGCATCGTCCGGAGCGGTGACCAGCCGGGCCGCGCGGGCCACTAGTGTGGCGCCGGTCGCCAGGACGGCCACTCCGCCCAGCGCGATGCCCACCGCGGTGGCGGCTCTTGTCGCGTAGCGTGGGCGTGGGCTGTCGTTCACCTCGGCTTCGAGACTGCGATCTGCGTCGGGGCCGAGCAGGGCACGGCAGACTTCGGCGTGCAGGTGGAGGACGAAATCGCGCGGATCGTACGCGACGGGGGCTGCCAGCCTGACCCCCACCCTGGTTTGCTTAGGCGGCAGGTCCGCCTCCTCGGCTCCCGTGGTCGGCTGACTGGACGTCGTGAAGTACTCGATGAGCCTGGACTTGCCCACACCGCGGGGACCCGCGATGCCGAAGCTTCCCTCGCCCCACCGGTCGATCATCGACTCCAACCGCTCGAAGGCAGAGGTCATCACTACCTTTCTGTTGGCGACCGTCTCGCGGAGAAGGTCAAGGGAACCGACCTTCATGCTCAAGGCGAACTGCGCGGCCACCGCGCTGTTGAGGGCAGTGACGACCACCGTATAGACGCAGGATTCCGCGACTGAGTCGAGTTCCGCCCGCGCTGCCCGCCACTCTGTCTCCAGGGCGCGGTAGTCCTGGCGCTCACTGGCCCGTGCCTGTTGTTCGCGCACGTCCTCCACCAGGCCGGCCTCAATTTCGGCCTGTGCGCTACGGAGTGCCGTGAGCTCGCGGAAGATCGCGACTCGGGAATCGTTCGGCCACGTGGGCGGAGCGGCCGGACTTTCCTTTGCGATGCCCCGTATCAAGTTGCCGGTGCCGGACGTGCGCGCGACCAGCAGTCTTCGGGCTTTCTCCCGTCGCTGCCACGCCACGGTCAGCTGGTCCCGTACGTAGTCCGCCATTGCTTCGATCGCCGCATCGCGGGGAAGTCCACGGTTGAGATCGAGCAGCGCCGCCCGCGAATCGCGTAGTTCGTCCGCCACCTCTGACAGCTCCGTGAACGCGGCGTATTTCACCGGATCGGATCTCATCTGCGTCACGAGCAGATCATCCAGGCGGCCCGCAACCTGGCGGGTCCGCTCCAGCTGGTCGTTCAGGTTCCGCTGGAGGAGATCTTGCTGCTCCTCCACCACAGCAGCGAGGTCCGGGGCGTTTTGGAGAAGCCTCAACTGGTTGGCGATATCGGGCCGGGCGCGCACGGCGTCCAACGCGTTCTCCAACAAGAGGGCTTCGTCCACGGCGTAGGAGCCCGCCATCGGACGTGGCGGCAAGGACTGCCGCACCTTGGCCTGACCCGTGCTGGGCTCCCCCGAACGGATACCGCTGGGGAATGACATGGGGGATCACCCCACAAATCTCGGGGTCCTACCTCCAGGGTCGTCCCGCCGCCGTGGGGCGGTCAAGTCCTGACCCTCCTCCGCCACCTCACCGGCGGAGGAAGGTCAGCCACGAGGGCGCGCGGGCCGAGAGGAAGCCGTCGGCGCAGTACTAGTCCTGGTCGAGGACCTCGCGGAGGGTCTGGGCGAACGCCTCCGGCTCGCCCTGCTGGCCGTACTCGCCGCCGAGGAAGCCTCCGTGGTCGCCGGGGAAGAGCACCAGGTCCGTCCCCAGCCGCTCCGCGACGGCCGCCGCGGCGCGGGCCGGGAACTGGCCCTCCGACTCCTTGCCGGCCGCCACGACCAGCCGCGTCCGCGCGGCCCGCAGCGCGTCGAAGTCGGGCTCGTACGACGTGCAGCCGCGCATGTTCTGGCCCAGCAGCGGGTCACCGCGCGTGCCGTCGTCCTCGGTCGGCAGGCCGAAGGCGGCCGGGTCCGGCGTCGGCTCGTCCCGCCAGTCGGTGGGGAACGGGCCGCGGCGGCTCACCACCACGAAGAACTTCGCCATCGCCGGCCCCGTCCCCGACCGCAGGTACGTCGCGTGGATGTCGGCGCACACCTCCAGCGCCGCCTCCCGGTCCGGCAGCACCTGGGCGGTGGGCGGCTCGTGCGCGACGAGGGTGCGGACCAGCTCCGGGTGGGCCGCCACCAGGGCGAGCCCGTTGACCGCGCCGCCGCTGCTCGCGAAGACGTCCACCGGTCCCGCGCCGACCGCCTCGACCACCCGCCGCAGGTCCTCGGCGTGCTCGCCGGGCACGTTCTCGGCGACGCCGTCGGTGCGGACGCTGCGGCCGACACCCCGCGGGTCGTACGTGATCACGGTCCGGTCGGGGAAGTGCGACGCGAGCGTGGTGAACCCCGTGGCGTCCATGGGCGAGCCGATCAGGAGCAGGGCGGGCCGGTCCCCGGTCCCCTCGCCCGCACCCTGCGCGGGGCGCACGTCGTACGCGATCGTCGCGCCGACGGACTCCAGCGTGCGGGTCACCGTCCCGGTCATGGAGGTCATGGTCCTTCTCCTTCGTGCTGCGTGCGGTGCTGTCATGGGTTGGACCGGCGTCGGGTTCGGAACTCATCGCTGTCCGCGAAAAAAGTTCCGTCCGGTGCCGGGACGCCGGTGCCCGGGTCGGAAACGGCGGGTCGGAAACGGCGGAGGGGGGGGGGGGGGGGGGGGGGGGGGGGGGGGGGGGGCCCCCCCCCGGCGGGGGGGGGGGGGGGGGGGGGGGGGGGGCCCCCCCCCCGCCGGGCGCCGGCCGCCCCCCCGCCCCCCCCGCCGCCCCGCCCCCCCCCC